>NZ_JAVRCI010000027.1:0-82551 GCF_034530835.1 Nostoc sp. DedQUE12b
GGTTTTTTCTTTCCCTTTTCCCTTTCCCCTTTTCCCCAAAACCCGAGAAGTATTGAGGCGGGTGTCTCACTTTTGCAAATATACTTAGTACTGTAGTTGTTTGAAAAGTAGTTAGCTGTGATTTTAGGCACTTGTTGATCCCCCCTAACCCCCCTTAAAAAAGGGGGAACCGGAATTAAAGCCTCTGTATCCTCATTCCCTTTTAATAGGGCCACTTCCAATCACGAATTTCCGGCATATCGTCGCCGTACTTCTCAATGTAATGTTTGTGTTCGATCAGCTTATCTTGCAACTGCTGTTTGACATAAGCTGCCCTATACCCTAGTTTTGGTACGCGATCAATTACGTCCATCACTAGATGGAAGCGATCTAGCTCGTTAAGTACAACCATATCAAAGGGAGTGGTGGTGGTTCCTTCTTCTTTGTAGCCACGCACATGCAACTGATCGTGATTAGTGTGGCGATAGGTTAAGCGATGAATCAACCAAGGATAGCCATGAAAGGCAAAGATAATGTGTTTATCGGTGGTGAAAATCGTGTCAAAGTCTTTTTCGCTCAAACCGTGCGGATGTTCGCTTTTTGGCTGTAGTGTCATCAAATCAACTACGTTCACTACCCGCACCTTTAACTCAGGGAAATGCTGACGCAGAATGTCCACAGCCGCTAAAGTTTCTAAGGTGGGAATATCCCCAGCACAAGCCATCACTACATCTGGTTCACCGTCTTGGTCGTTACTTGCCCATTCCCAAATACCGATGCCTTTGGTGCAGTGCTTGATAGCAGCATCCATATTTAGGTATTGCAATGCTGGTTGCTTTCCGGCAACGATGACGTTGACATAGTTGCGGCTTCTTAAACAATGGTCAGTTACCGATAGCAGAGTGTTGGCATCGGGGGGCAAATACACGCGAACGATTTCTGCTTTTTTGTTGATTACATGGTCAATAAAACCGGGGTCTTGGTGAGAGAAACCGTTGTGGTCTTGTCGCCAAACGTGAGAGGTAAGTAGATAATTGAGGGAAGCAATTGGTTTGCGCCAGGGAATATCTCTAGTCGTTTTCAACCATTTGGCGTGCTGGTTGAACATTGAGTCAATGATGTGGATAAATGCCTCGTAGCAGGAGAAGAACCCGTGGCGTCCTGTGAGGAGGTAGCCTTCTAACCATCCCTGACAATTAGTTTCGCTGAGAATTTCCATTACCCGACCATCGGGGGAAAGGTGGTCATCTTCCGGGAGGATCTGGGCTGCCCAATTCCGGTCTGTGACTTCCAACACACCGCCTAAACGATTTGATACCGTCTCGTCGGGACCAACGATGCGGAAGTTGCGGCTTTCTTGGTTAAGTTGCATAATATCCCGCAGGAATTTTCCGGCAACTTGGGTAGCTTCTGCGATCTCTTGCCCTGGCTTGAGAACATCTACAGCATACTTTTGAAAGTCCGGCATCTTCAGGTCGCATAGCAAAAGACCGCCGTTAGCGTGGGGATTGTCACCCATGCGTCGATGACCTTTGGGAGCTAGTTCTGCTAGTTCGGGAATTAGTGTGCCGTTAGCGTCGAAGAGTTCTTCTGGTTTGTAACTCTTCATCCAATCTTCTAGGAGTTTCAGATGTTCTGGCTGTTTGGCGATGTTGCCGAAGGGAACTTGGTGCGATCGCCAAAAACCTTCTGTTTTTTTGCCATCAACTTCCTTTGGCCCTGTCCAACCTTTGGGGGTTTTCAAAACAATCATTGGCCACTGCGGACGTTCAGTGAAACCATGTACGCGGGCTTCTCTTTGGATACTTTGAATTTGGGCGATCGCTATATCTAGAGTCGCCGCCATCTGCTGGTGTACATCTGCGGGATCGTCACCTTCAACAAAGTATGGCTTGTAGCCGTAGCCGACAAATAAGCTTTCTAATTCCTCATGGCTGATCCTTGCCAATACTGTTGGATTAGCAATTTTATATCCATTCAGGTGCAGAATTGGAAGTACAGCCCCATCATGTACAGGGTTAAGAAACTTGTTGGAATGCCAGCTAGTCGCTAAAGCACCTGTTTCGGCTTCGCCGTCACCGACAACAGCAGCAACAATTAAGTCAGGGTTATCAAAGGCAGCACCGAAAGCGTGGACGAGGGCATAACCTAGTTCCCCACCTTCGTGGATCGAACCAGGGGTTTCCGGTGCAACGTGACTGGGAATACCACCAGGGAAAGAGAACTGTTTGAAGAGTTTCTGGATTCCTTCAGCATCCTGGGAGATGTTGTGATAATACTTGGTGTAAGTGCCTTCTAGGTAGGTGTTGGCTACTAGTCCAGGACCACCATGACCAGGGCCAGCAATGTAGATTGTGTTGAGGTCATATTTTTTGATGACCCGATTCAGGTGAGCATAGATAAAGTTCAGCCCTGGTGTTGTTCCCCAGTGGCCTAAAAGCCTGGGTTTAACGTGTTCCAGCTTTAGCGGTTCTCTCAGTAGCGGATTGTCGAGTAAATATATCTGCCCAACGGAAAGATAGTTAGCTGCACGCCAATAGGCGTTGATCTTCCGTAATTCTTCATCTGTTAAAGGCTTTGTTTGTGGAGGACTGGCTAATGTCATTTCGACGCTCCATTACACAAGGATTTTGGCGGTTTGATTCAGTATGTAATTTTACTTATTTTCACAATAATAGCCATCTAACTCATGATGAATTTTTCCAGTCTTTGTGAATAAAATACTCCTTAGTGTTAAAAGGCAATCGAACGTGGATTTATCGGTTCGGCAAGTTGAACTTAACGATGCTGAAGCTATTATCAGCATTTTGAACCCAATCATTGAAGCTGGAGTATACACAGCGTTTGATACCCCATTCACTGTAGAAGCTGAACGCGAATATATTTTAAACTTTCCAGTGCGTGGAGTATTCCACGTAGCTATCTGTGGTCATGAACAAAAGATTGTGGGATTTCAAAGTATGGAACCATTTGCTACTTACACCCATGCTTTCGATCATGTGGGAGTGCTAGGAACTTATGTAGCTTTGTCACATCGACGACAAAAAGTTGCTACAAGTTTATTTAATGCTACGTTTGAGGTTGCCCGTCAGCGAGGATATGAGAAACTATTCACTTTTATCCGTGCAGATAATATGGCGGCGCTAGCTACTTACCTTGACCAAGGTTTTTACATCATTGGTACAGCCAAAAGACAAGCCAAAATTAACAGGACATATATAGACGAAATCATCATTGAAAGATTTTTGTAAGTATGTCTAAACTTTCTAATTATTAATTTCCAATAATCCAGATGGCGGCGTAATTTCAATACGACCAGATTGTAAGTCTACCACTGGAGCGATCGCTTCCACAAATGGAATCAAAACAGTCTTTTGTTTTTTGTCATTTGTCATTTGTCCTTTGTCAGTGGCAAAAGATGGGTGTAATTTCACTTCTAACAAATCATTGCCAGCCGGGATGATGTCTACCACTGTACCAACGAGTTCACCAGATGCTTGCATGAAGACTTCCAAGCCAATTAAATCGAGGACATGATATTCATCTTGGCCTAATTGGGGGCGATCGCTTGCTGGCACCATTAACTTACAACCACGCAACGCCTCCGCCTGATCGCAATTTTCCACACCAGCTAATTTGATGACATACAAGTTTTTGTTACTGATATAACGTCCTGTTAATAATTCGATTGGTTGCGGTTCTGTGTCACCTGAACACAACAACCAACGTTTTCCTGGTACCTCAAATCTTTCGGGAAAGTCTGATACAGGATAAACCCGTAATTCTCCAGATAATCCTTGTGGGGCAACTATCTTACCAATTTCTAGCCAATTATCTGATTTGTCATTTGTCATTTGTCATTGGGCATTGGGAATTGGGCATTACTTAATTTCTCGCTTGTCTCCCTTGTCTCACTCATCTCCCCACTCAGCACTCAGCACTCAGCACTCAACACTCAACACTAGGCAGTCACCGCCGCACCTTTATAAGCTTCTTCAGCTACTTTTGCTAAACGTTGCATAGCAGTGGCTATCTCTTCATCTGTACCTGTGAGGCTGATGCGGAAACATTGGTGTTTGTGCGCCCATTCTTCTTCTAAACCGGGGAAGAAGGTACTTCCAGGGACAATAATCACACCTACTTGCTTAACTAGCTGGTAAAATTCCCAGTCACTCATGGGTAAATCCTGTAGCCACAACCACGCAAAAATTGCTCCTTCACCGCGATGGAGATACCAAGGTAAATCCTTGGGCATCGCCTCTTCTAAGCTGGTTTCTAAAACGGTAAACTTATTTTGGTAAAAAGGACGGATGACAGTGTGAGAAATTTCTACTAAAGCGCCAGAATTGATTGCATAAGCTGCGATCGCTTGTCCGTAACGTGAAGAATGGAGACTCATGTTTGCCTGAAAACACTCCAGCACTTCAATCCACTTTTCATCCCCTATGGCAATACCAATTCTTTCTCCTGGTAATCCAGCTTTCGATAAACTCATGCAGTGGAGAATGTTATCACCAAACACTGGTGTCATTTCGGTAAAGTTTAATGCTGGGAAGGGAGGCGCATAAGCCGAGTCAATTAACACGGGTAGATTGTAAGGCGCAGCTAGGGCAGCAATTTTTTTCACCTCATCATCGGTGAGGACGTTACCAGTAGGATTACAGGGGCGAGAGAAGAGGACACAACCAGTATTTTCTGTAATTGTAAGTTTACTAAAGTCGGGGCGATATTTAAATCGGTGGGCAGCTGCATCAATATCGAGAGTTGGTTTGTAAGCAGTTAAGGCTTTTGGAACTAAGCAGATACCGCCATAACCTGTGTAGTCAGGGCTGAGGGGTAAAACGATTTGTTTTAACTCGCCGCTAGGGGTGTAGCCACCGAAGGTATTGGCAGCGTAGAAGTAGAGGGTTTGACTACCGGGGGTGATCAGGATATTGCGATCGCTCAAATTTAACCCGTAGCGGTTGTTAAAATCATTAGCGATCGCTTCAACAAATGGTGCATAGCCCTGACTTGAACCGTAGCGACAAACTACCTCACCATATTCTGGGCTAGCCAAAAGTTGTGCAGTACAATCCCGCCATAATTGCTCTACCTCTGGCAAAATCAACGGATTACCAGCACTCAAATTAATAAACTGCTGCCCTGCACCCGCTCGTAATGTTTCGATAATATCCTTCATGATTGCTCTGACGCCAGTCAGGTTGGACATTTGAGCGCCAATTTGAGTTAGGGCAGGGTTCATAAGCTGTAACAAAATATATTAATTGAGGGGTGGACAAATTATTTGGGGTTTGCTGCTGACATCCAGTTTACATCGTTGCCAAAACAGCTGTTGCCGCCTTTAACCAATCTAGCTAGAGAATGATATTTTGACAAAGGTAATAAAATTTATCGTTATAGCCGCGATTGTGCTTAGTAAATACAATGAAGTAATACAAAAGTTTATCATGCGTTCAATGCCTGTGAGGAAACTGGGGAGTAAAAAAGAGAATAGAGTACAGGGTACAAATTATTCCCTATCACCTGTCACCTCTCTCCTAATCCCAATGCCTAATGACAAATGACAAATGACAAAACTATACAGGAGCGCTGACATTGCAAGTTAAAGCAGCAGTAGCTTACAGCGCAGGTAAGCCGTTGACGATTGAAACCGTTCGACTATCGGGACCACAAGTCGGCGAAGTGTTAGTTGAAGTGAAAGCAAGCGGGGTTTGTCATACCGACGCTTTTACCTTATCTGGTGACGATCCAGAAGGTTTGTTTCCGGCTATTTTGGGACATGAAGGTGCTGGTGTGGTGGTGGAAGTAGGCGCTGGTGTCACCAGTCTCAAGCCAGGAGATCATGTGATTCCCCTCTACACTCCCGAATGTCGCCAGTGCGAATATTGTCTGAGTTTCAAAACTAATCTCTGTCAAGCCATTCGCCTAACTCAAGGACGCGGTGTGATGCCCGATGGCACCAGTCGCTTTAGTATCGATGGGCAAATGATTCATCATTACATGGGTACATCCACTTTTGCTAACTATACGGTGCTGCCAGAAATCGCCTTGGCAAAAATTCGGGAAGACGCCCCCTTTGATAAAGTTTGTTACATTGGCTGCGGTGTTACTACTGGTATTGGTGCAGTTATCAATACTGCCAAGGTGGAACCTGGAGCAAATGTTGTAGTTTTTGGTTTGGGTGGTATTGGCTTAAATGTCATCCAAGGAGCGCGGATGGTAGGGGCGAATATGATTGTCGGGGTGGATATTAATCCCAACAAACGCGCCTTGGCAGAAAAGTTTGGTATGACGCACTTTGTCAATCCTCAAGAAGTAGAAGGTGATTTAGTTCCCTATTTGGTTGATTTAACAAAAGGCGGTGCTGATTACAGCTTTGAATGTATTGGGAATGTTAAATTGATGCGTCAAGCATTAGAATGCTGCCACAAAGGTTGGGGAGTGAGCGTGATTATTGGTGTTGCTGGTGCTGGACAGGAGATCAGCACTCGTCCTTTTCAACTAGTAACTGGGCGAGTTTGGAAAGGTTCGGCCTTCGGTGGCGCTAGAGGGCGTACAGATGTGCCAAAAATTGTTGATTGGTATATGGAAGGTAAGATAAATATTGATGATTTAATTACCCATGTAATGCCCATTGAGCAAATTAATGATGCTTTTGAATTGATGCATAAAGGTGAATCAATTCGCAGTGTGGTGACTTTCTAATTCGGAGTTTGTAATTTGTACTTTTAGCTTCTTGCGATCGCAAACCTGCCCGACTTCTCAAACATCCTCACTGGAACTACACTTAAAATCTAATAGCGATGCCTGCGCTGATCACTGAGCGCAGCCGAAGTGCAGGCTATGCCTACGCATTCTCAGAAATCCCCTTCAAGGAACTTGTAGTAATAACTTCTGATCTTTGATACCACAGCTTTCTTGACGCTCAAATTTATGCTGGCTAAATTCCCATCACCTGTATTTACACTTCTATTAGGACTTGGCATAACTCAAACCTTTGGATGCACAACTCAAAAATATAATTCTGCGATCGCTCAAACATCACCAAAGCCAGCGCCCCAAGTAATTGTGCAACCAGGAGAAGTTCGAGCCTTACCAGGCAAGTTGGATAAAATACCCGTTTTTAACAGCAATAGCCCAGAATGGATTAAAACTGAAGGTATTTTACTTTCTACCTTTCCTCCAAACGGTAAAAAAGTTTCAGCAGCGCATCTCAATTTTCCTTTTCAGGGACGCTTTGACTTATTCGCCCACCACTACAGCCACACTCCCAAGGATTTACAAACGCTATACCTGGGTGTGATTGTGCAGAACCCTGGTAAAAAACCTGTAACAGTAGACGTGTTACAAGCCGCGAGTTATTTGATGCAGGATGCGCCCTTTGTCACCTTACCCCCCTACATAGAAAATAACGATGGTAAGGCTTACTCAGGCCCAGGCGATCGCGCTGTTGGTGATGTATTCCAAGGTGTTCGACAAGCAGATTTTCCCGCAAAGCTGATAATTCCGCCAGGACAAAGCCGGATGTTGTTAAATCATCCGATTCCTGTACGAAATCTAGAAAAACCGGTGAATGGTCGCTCTAGCTTTATGCGCTTGCGTAGTAGCGATCGAGTTTATGCGGCAAGTTTAGCAATGTTTGCCAAGAAAAATTCTGATAATACAGAACGCCAACCCACTCTTGCAGAATGGCAAGCTTTACTAAATACCGGCAACTTTGCTGGGCCGCGAGATAAAACCCCGACTCCTCTAAATGCTACCAGTGGCGCACTCATCTATGGGCGTGTAGCTGGTGTGTCTAGTGGTTCCCAATGGCAAGCAAAGTTGGTAGATAATCCCCAAACCAAATATCTGACTATTCCCCAACCTGGCAAAGCTATTTCTTATGGTTTAGACACATTGCTTAGTGGTCGATTGGGCACTCAACAAATCCAAACAGCTAAAATGCTGGTACGTTATCCAGATACGGCTTATGAAGCACATGGCAATTATGGAGTGGAATATAAACTCACCTTACCTTTAAGCAACAATACCAACCAAAACCAGACCGTGACTGTTACTTTAGAAACACCTTTGAAGGAAGATAAATTATCCCAAGGTGGTCTACGTTTTCGCAAACCATCCTTAGATTTTCCTTTTTTTCGTGGTACAGTGCGGCTACGCTACTTTGATGACCAAGGTCAACAAAAGACGCGCTACATACATCTATGGCACAGAACTGGTCAGGTGTTAGAACCAATGGTACAGCTTGTACTTCCACCTTCAACTCAGCGAATAGTACAGGTAGATGTGATTTATCCACCAGATTCGACACCGCCGCAAGTACTGAGTGTAAAAACTTTAGAAAAGTGAGAGTCTTTCTTGATTGGCGATCGCACTTCTTCTACAAAAAAAATCAAATAACTTAAAGCTTATATGGTTTTTCAGTACACTAACGCATTTGTCACCATAGCATCGGTTAATTTTGAGAAGTTAGTGAATTTCTATACCAAATTGCTGGAGCAAAAGCCAGTTCCTTTGATTCCGAGTGTCTATGCTGAGTTTAATTTAGTTAGTATGCGATTAGGTATTTTTAAACCAAAAAACACAAACGAATCAGAATTTGAATCGAACGCCAAAAGTAAGATCAGTTTGTGTTTAGAGGTGAGTAACTTAGAAGATGCGATCGCTTACCTAACTACTTTGGGCTATCCTCCACTAGGAAATATTTCCATTGCTGACCACGGCAGAGAAATATATGCTTATGATCCTGATGGCAATCGTCTGATTTTACATCAACCTGCTTGAGGGAGTCATTAGTCATTTGTCATTGGTCATTTGCAAAGGACAAAGGACAAATAACAAAGGACAAATAACAAATAACAAAGGACAAAGGATAAATGGCTATAACTCAAAACTATAGATTAAACCTGATTCAATGGTATCCAGGTCACATTGCGAAAGCTGAAAAGAAGCTCAAAGAACAGTTGAAGCGCGTAGATGTGGTGTTTGAGGTACGAGATGCTCGGATTCCCTTAGCAACTCACCATCCCCAAATAGGTGAGTGGGTAGAAGGTAAAAAACGAGTGTTGATACTTAACCGAGTAGATATGATTACGCCACAAATGCGATCGCTCTGGATCGATTGGTTTAAACGTCAAGGAGAAGTCCCTTATTTTACCAACGCTCAACATGGTAAAGGTATAGCAGAAGTAGCGCGGGCAGCGCAAGCCGCTGGGATAGAACTCAATCAAAGAAGAAGCGATCGCGGGATGTTACCCCGTCCAGTGCGGGCTGTGGTGATTGGTTTTCCCAATGTCGGTAAATCAGCTTTAATTAACCGCCTGTTAGGAAAGCGAGTCGTGGAAAGTGCAGCTCGTCCTGGGGTAACTCGCCAACTACGCTGGGTGCGAATTTCTGAACATTTAGAATTGCTTGATGCTCCTGGTGTCATCCCTTTAAGATTAGAAGACCAAGACGCAGCCTTGAAATTAGCTATTTGTGATGATATCGGTGAAGCATCTTACGATAACCAACTAGTAGCAGCAGCCTTAGTGGATTTACTCAACTATTTAGAAGCTGTCACAGGAGATTTATTACCAAAAAAACCATTACAGTCTCGCTACCAACTCGATTCAACATCAGACACTGGAGATACCTATTTACAGGCCTTAGCAGAGCATCGTTACAAAGGTGATGTAGAGCGAGCAGCAAGGCAACTTTTAACAGATTTTCGCAAGGGGTTGTTGGGTGAAATGAGTTTAGAATTACCACCCAATTAAATCTAAATTCAAATAGTAAAAATTAGGAAACCTATTTGATTTTTAACAAGACTTACGCAACGATCAAAAACTCCTTGACAGAGTTCTGATGCTACTTTGGTAAATCATCAAAAAGCGATGGACATATCTTCTACATGAAGGTGCTTTGCATTCCTATTCTTTGCCTCCAGTGCCCCATACCGAATGTAACTTTTCTAATGGTTGTTACCCAATTTATGGTAGTGGGAATTATAACACTAGTATAAAGAAATTCTCGTAAAAACTTATGAGCGCAAAAGTTGATGGAACTTTAAGGATTGCTGGCTACCAAATTATCGAGCAACTTTATTCAGGTTCTCGCACTCAAGTGTATCGGGCAGTTAGAGAATGCGTAGGCGCAGCCCGCCGCAGGCATCGCCTACCAGTTGTCATCAAGCTCTTAAAACGAGAATACCCAACTTTTAGCGAATTAGTACAGTTTCGCAACCAATATGCGATCGCTAAAAACCTAAATATTCCCAGCATTATCAAACCCTACAGCCTGGAATCCCATCATAATGGCTATGCTCTAGTCATGGAAGACTTTGGTGGTGTTTCCCTGCGGCAATTTACTCAAGGAAAAACACTGACATTAGAGCAATTCCTACCCATTGCTCTGCAACTACTAGACACTTTACATCAGTTACATCAACAGCGCGTCATTCACAAAGACATCAAGCCAGTCAACATCTTGATTCACCCTGACACGAAACAAATCAAGCTGATTGACTTTAGTATTGCCTCGCTCTTACCACGAGAAACCCAAGAAATCCAAAGCCTCAATGGACTAGAGGGAACGCTAGCCTATCTGTCGCCAGAACAAACCGGACGGATGAACAGAGGCATTGACTACCGCAGTGACTTCTATTCTTTAGGTGTGACTTTCTTTGAACTACTAAGTGGAAAATTGCCCTTTGAGTCCCATGAACCGATGGAGTTGGTGCATTGCCACATTGCGAAACTTCCGCCCTCTCTCTGCGATTTCAACCCCGAATTGCCCTTGATGCTGGGCGAAATTGTCCGCAAACTGATGGCGAAAAACGCCGAAGACCGCTATCAAAGTGCGCTAGGACTTAAACATGACCTTGTTACCTGCTTAGAACAGTGGCGAGAAACAGGCAAACACACCTGGTTTGATTTAGGACAGCGCGATATCAGCGATCGCTTTCTCATACCCGAAAAACTCTACGGGCGGGAATCGGAGGTAAAGACCTTATTAGAAGCATTTGGTTATGTGGCCAATGGTGGCTCTCAACTGATGCTAGTGGCAGGTTTTTCTGGTATTGGCAAAACCGCAGTCGTCAATGAAGTGCATAAACCGATTGTGCGCTGGAACGGCTACTTCATCAAAGGAAAATACGACCAGTTCAACCGCAACATTCCTCTGTCTGCTTTTGTACAAGCCTTTCGCGATCTGATGGGACAGTTGCTAAGGGAAAGCGATACTCAACTGGAGCAATGGCAAAGTAAGATTTTAGCGGCAGTTGGAGAGAACGGACAACTTCTGATCGAAGTGATTCCTGAACTGGAGCAGTTGATCGGCAAACAGCCTGCGATCGCTGAACTATCGGGCGGTGCCGCACAACACCGTTTCAATCTGCTGTTCCAAAAGTTCATTCAGGTGTTCGCGACCAGAGAGCATCCGTTGGTAATATTTCTGGATGACTTGCAGTGGGCAGATTCGGCATCGCTGAATTTGCTGAAGCTGTTGATGGCTCAGAGCGATTGCAGCCATCTATTTATTATTGGCGCATACCGTAACAACGAGGTGTTTGCAGCTCATCCACTGATGTTGACGCTAGATGAAATTGAAAAAACTTCTTCTGGCATCAAAACCTTGAGCCTAGCTCCCTTGAGTCAAGCAGATGTCAACCATTTAATCGCCGACTCTCTCAGTTGTACGACGGCACAGGCATTACCGTTAACAGAGTTAGTCGATCAAAAAGCCAAAGGCAATCCCTTTTTCACAACTCAGTTTTTGAAAGCGCTACATGAGGATGGGCTGATTACCTTTAATTGGGAAGCAGGTTTTTGGCAGTGTGATATAGCACAAGTGCGATTGCTTGCTCTGACTGATGATGTGGTGGAATTTATGGCACAACAACTTCAAAAATTGCCACCAAACACTCAAAATGTTTTAAAACTGGCAGCCTGTATCGGCAACCAGTTCGATTTGGCGACGTTAGCGATCGTTTATGAAAAGTCGCAGGCAGAAACCGCTTCAGACTTGTGGAAAGCATTGCAAGAAGGATTTATCATTCCTACCAATGAAATTTACAAGTTTTATCAGGATTCCTCATTAGTGATTGGTCATTTGCAAATGACAAATGACAAAGGACAAATGACGGTTTACAAATTCTTGCACGATCGCGTTCAGCAAGCTGCTTATTTCCTGATTCCAGGCGAACAAAAACAGATCGCTCACCTAAAAATTGGGCAACTATTACTGACTCATACCCCTGTTGCCAAACAAGACGAAAAATTATTTGAAATCGTTAACCAACTTAATATCGGCAAATCCCTAATTGTCGATTTATCTAAGCAAATAGAACTCGCCCAACTCAATCTGAAAGCTGGACAAAAAGCCAGAGCCGCAACTGCCTATACAGCCGCATTTGAGTATTCCACTACGGGCATCGCCTTGTTAACTGAAGATATGTGGCAAACGCAGTATGAGTTAACCTTAGCCCTCTATGAAGCCGCCACTGAAGCCGCTTACCTGAGCGGCAACTTTGAGCGGATGACACAATTGGCGGCAATCATTACAGAACACTCTAGAAACTTGTTGGATACGATTAAGGTCTATGAAGTTCAAATTCAAGCAGCTCAAGCCCAACATCAATTTATAGAAGCAGTAGAGATTGCTCTCAAGAGTGTGGAGCGTTTAGGAAACAGCCTTCCAAAGCAACCCAGTCAATCAGATATTGCCAAAGCATTTGAGACGACTAAATCCATCTTGGCTGGAAGGCAACCGCTAGATTTAATCAATTTGCCCCAAATGACAGATCCTAACAAATTAGCAGTTGTACGGATTCTTGCCACTGTCACTTCTGCTGCTTTTGTTGTCACTCCAGCGCTCTTACCGTTTATTGTTCTCGAACAGGTCAATTTATCCGTTCAATATGGCAATAGTTCATTTTCGGCAATTGGCTATGGCTACTATGGAATGATACTTTGTGGGATGACAGGAGAGATTGACTTTGGGTATGAGTTTGCACAACTAGCACACTTGTTGCTGGAACATTTCAATGCCAAAGAACTGAAATCCAGAGTCTATGTCGGAATTTACTGTTGCGTGTGGCATTGGAAAGAGCCGCTCAAGAACTCCTTACCGTTTCTTCGGGAAGGCTACGAAGTTGGATTGGAAACGGGAGATTTAGAATCGGCTGCTATTTGCGGATTCATTTACATCTCATACTGTTGGTTTCTGGGCAAAGAATTAAGCGATCTCAGCCGAGAGAGTGCTGCCTTCCGAAATCAGCTTGGGCAGCTCAACCAAGAAGGTCTTACCAGCCATCTGACCGTTTTTCAGCAACCAATTTTGAATATGCTTGGCGATTCTGCTGAACCTTGGCAACTGACTGGAAATGCCTTTAATCGCGAGGAAATTGTGCCAGCCCTCCAGCGATCGGGCGATCAGACTGCGCTGTATTATTTCTATGCCAACCAACTTGGTCTGTGTTATATGTTTGGCAAGTTTGAGTTGGCGGTGTCAGCTGCGATCGCTGCTGAAAACTATATAGGTGGTGCTACAGGCTTATTTATAATTCCGCTCTGCTACACCTATGATTCTCTAGCCCATCTGGCAATCTATTCTCAGGTTTGTGAGGCACAACAGCAACACATTCTGCAACGGGTGGCTAAAAATCAGGAAAAAATGAAAAAGTGGGCTGACCATGCTCCAGAAAATTACCTGCACAAATTTTATTTAGTTGAAGCCGACCTATACCGAGTGTTAGGGCAGAAATCAGAGGCAATAGATTTGTACGATCGCGCCATAACTCTAGCTAAAGAACACGGTTATACCCAAGAAGAAGCACTTGCTAATGAACTGGCCGCTAAATTCTACCTCAATTGGCGCAAAGAGCGGATTGCTCAGTCATATATGACCCAAGCCTATTATGGCTATGCTCGTTGGGGCGCTAAAGCCAAAGTCGCCGACTTGGAACGACGCTATCCCCAACTCCTCGCCCCGATCTTAGAGCAAACCCGTTCTCCCCTCTCAACTAACGAAACTATTTTCACATTGGCGAGTGTCACCTCCACCAGTTCCGCCACTTGCAATAGTAGCAGCGTCTCTGTTGCTTTAGATTTAGCTACCATTCTCAAAGCTTCCCAAACCCTTTCTGGGGAAATCGAACTCGAAAAACTGCTTTCAGCTTTGCTGCATATTGTCATTGAAAATACAGGAGCCGATAAGTGTGTATTCATGCTTTTGCAGTCAGATCGGTTGCTAGTTCAGGCTTTAGCACAGCTCTCCCTGAGCGGTGTCCAGAACCAACAGGCTGCCAACGTCGTCGATTTTTACTCGATGTTGCTCAACCCAGAGCCTGTTGAAGACTCTGTTGATGTGCCAGTTGGCTTAATTAATAATGTCAAACGCAACTTACAACCAGCAGTAATTACTGATGCCATGATGCATCCGCAACTACTCAATGACCCGTATATTCAGCAACAGCAACCCAAGAGTATCTTGTGCAGCCCAGTTTTGCATCAGGGTAAATTGCTGGGCGTATTGTACTTGGAAAATAATTTGGCAACCGGAGCCTTTACAAGCGATCGCGTCGAACTGCTGAACTTACTTTGTGCCCAAGCCGCAATTTCTCTGGAAAATGCTCGGCTGTATGCCAGAGAGCAGGAAAAATCTCAGTTATTACAAGCATCACTAGAAGAATTGAAACAGGCTGAAGTATCTTTAGCCAAAGAACGAGAGTTCTTGAATGCCATTATTCACAATATTACCGATGGGATTGTTGTTTGTGATACTAGTGGCAAATTGACTCTATTTAACAAAGCAACTCGTGAATTTCATGGTCTACCAGTAGAATCATTACCAGCAGAACAATGGGCAGAACATTTCGATCTCTATCAACCTGATGGTCAAACACTCCTATCAAAAACGGAAATTCCTTTATTTCGCGCCTTGCAGGGAGAAATCGTCGAAAATGCCGAAATGGTAATTGCACCGAAGCATGGTTCTATGAGAATTTTGTTAGCCAGCGGACAAGCAATCTTCGATTCTTCGGGTAATAAACTCGGTGCAGTCGTTGTGATGCGAGATATTAGCGAAAGGGCGCGGCTTGAAGCCGAACGCAAAGTTGCTGAACTTGCCTTGCAGCAAAAATCACTTGACTTAGAACAAGCGCTCACCGGACTGCAAAACGCCCAATTACAAATGGTGCAAAGTGAGAAAATGTCTGCACTAGGGAACTTAGTTGCTGGTGTTGCTCACGAAATGAATAATCCTCTCGGTTTTATTGCTGCCAGTCTCAAACAAGCTAAACCTACTGTTACTGATATTGTTGAACACTTAAAGCTTTATCAAGAAAGTTTACCCCACACAAATGATGAAATTAAAAACCATGCTGAAGAAATTGACTTGGATTATAGCTTAGAAGAATTGCCCAAGATGATTGATGCCATGTCGATGGCGTGTGATCGCCTGAAAAATATCAGCACCAGTTTGCGGACTTTCTCGCGTGCCGATAAAGACTATAAAGTACCGTTTAATATTCACCAAGGCATCGATAGCACGATTCTAATTTTAAAACATCGTCTCAAAGCTAACGAGCAACGTCCAGCAATTGAAGTGATAACTCAATACAGCACTTTGCCTCAAATTGAGTGTTTTCCTGGACAATTAAATCAAGTATTTATGAATATCTTAGCAAATGCCATTGATGCCTTAGAGGAATCGAATATTGGCAGAAGTTTTGCCGAAATTAAAGCAAATCCGAACTGCATTAAAATTACCACTACAGTAGCAAATAATTTAGTTCAAATTACAATCGCTGATAATGGTAAAGGTATGGAGGAAGAGGTAAAACAAAAAATATTTGACCATTTATTTACAACGAAAGCTGTTGGTAAAGGCACAGGATTAGGACTTGCGATCGCTCGTCAAATCATTGTAGAAAAACATAGTGGAGCGATCGCCGTGAATTCCCAACTTGGTGAAGGAACTGAATTTGTGATTCAGCTACCATTATCGGCATAACTTAAGTCTTATTTGTTCCTTATGGGATCAGATGGAGTCTGAATCTCCACCTGATTTGTCTCCTTGTACCCTTCTTCAAGCTTTCCCCGCTACCACTGAGTTTTTCTTCAAAAGTTCCACAGCGGCTTGATATTGCAGATCCGCTTCAGTACCAATTTCTTCGCGGTTAATGGCTGGTTGGGAAATAACTTTATCCGGCTTAATACCTAATTTGTTAATATCCCGGTGTTCAGGAGTTTCATACTTAGCAATTGTCACTGCCAAGCCCGAACCATCTGATAATTCAAACAAGGATTGAATTAAACCCTTGCCAAAGGTAGTTTCGCCTACCAACTGGGCGCGGCCGTTATCTTGGAGTGCGCCAGCGAGAATTTCGCTAGCACTGGCAGTTCCTTGATTCACCAAAATCACCAGAGGATCGTTCGTCAGGGCCGGACCAAAGGCTTCAAAACTACCTTGAATACCTTGTCGGTTAACAGTGTAAACAATAGTGCCAGAATCTAACCAGAGACGGGCAATTTCAATTCCTGATTGCAATAATCCCCCAGGATTATTTCGTAAATCTAGAATGTAGGCAGCAGCGCCTTTTTTTTCTAGACTAGAAATAGCGTGTGCCAATTCCGTTGAAGCATTGGCATTAAATTGTGTAAGACGTAGGTAGCCAATGGGTGTGCCTTCAGCAGAAACACGCAAATCTGAAACCACAGGGTTAAGAGCAATGCGATCGCGTGTCAGTCTAATTTCCGTTTCTGCCTCTCCGTCCCGTTCGATTACGAGAGTCACAAGGCTGCCACTCGGCCCGCGCATTCTGGTAGCAGCTTCATCAAGGGTGAGATTTTCTGTGGAAACACCTTCAATTTTGAGAATGCGATCGCGTGGTCGAATCCCCGCTTTATCTGCCGGGGAACCGGCGATAGGAGCCACTACTTCCAACTTCCCATTCTCAGAATTCAAGGCAATTTGCAATCCTACCCCAGTCAGTTCCCCAGAAGTATTTACCTGCAAGCTGCGGTACTGTTCTGGATCTAAAAAGCGGGTAAAAGGATCGTCGAGGCTCTTGAGCATCTTCCCAATTGCCTCATAACTGGCATTTGAGTCTGGCAGTGGTTTTTCCAGAACCTTTTGCCGCACAGCCGCCCAGTTTTGATGATTAAATGTCTCATCTAGATAAGTACGATTAACAATTCGCCAAACTTCCGAAACCAGCTTTTGTTCTCCAGTCAAAGCCAGCGATGACTGAGTTAGCGTACCCAAGGCCAAGCAAACCGCCATTAACAATGAAAATCCAACCCGAAAGACTTGTTTATTCATGAACCCCATTATCAATTCCACCTCAACCCAAATTGCCTAGATAATGCCTACTTCCTCTGTTGTTTGATGAAATCTATCTCTCGATTATGTTACTTTTTTTATAGAAGTGGTGCATTTTTCTCATCAAGTTGTTCAGTCAACTGATGCATCGTATCCACTCACCAAAGGATAAAATCTACTTTGTGTCCACCATTTTGTGTGTAGGGGCGTAAAGAGATCGCAATATATTCCATCTTTACAGAGTGTAAAGTTTCTGAAGTCTCTTAGCACACTGAAAGCTGAAAAGCAAAAAAAAACTCCCCTTTACTAAAATCCCAAAATTGCTAATTGGGAGAGAAGTCTGAGCGAAGGCTTCTGCCGATTCAGAACTTCGGGATTTATCAACCGCAACCGACTTTTAGGAACTTGAGATTGTATGGCCAACGTTTACGACTGGTTTGAGGAACGCCTGGAGATTCAGGCACTTGCCGAAGACGTTACTAGCAAATACGTCCCTCCCCACGTCAATATCTTTTACTGCCTGGGTGGAATTACCTTGGTTTGCTTTCTCATCCAGTTTGCTACTGGATTTGCCATGACGTTCTACTACAGGCCAACAGTTACTGAAGCTTTTTCCTCAGTCCAGTACATCATGACTGAAGTAAACTTCGGTTGGCTAATTCGCTCCATTCATCGCTGGTCTGCCAGCATGATGGTGTTGATGATGATTTTGCACGTCTTCCGGGTTTATCTCACTGGTGGTTTCAAAAAGCCCCGCGAATTGACTTGGGTAAGTGGTGTAATCCTAGCTGTGATCACCGTTTCCTTCGGAGTTACCGGCTATTCTCTACCTTGGGATCAAGTTGGCTACTGGGCTGTGAAAATCGTTAGCGGCGTACCAGAAGCAATTCCTGTGATTGGAGTTCTGATTTCCGACCTGCTGCGCGGCGGTTCCAGTGTTGGTCAAGCAACACTAACTCGTTACTACAGCGCACACACATTTGTACTGCCTTGGTTGATTGCAGTATTCATGCTGTTTCACTTCTTGATGATCCGCAAGCAAGGTATTTCCGGGCCTTTGTAATCTCAGCTATTAGCGAAAGGCAACATTTGTTAGTTTTCAGATCGAGTTGTTTGTTTTAAACTTATGAAACACAAGAAATTAATTGCACATAAGTTCCAAAAAACAAATACTTGTATCTGAAGCCTCAAGCTATACACAACTTCAGGCGGATGACTGTAGATATAGAAACGCTGTTTTCCGCCTTTTGGTTGCCTAGTAGCTGATAGCTTTCACAAATGCTTTAATTTAACTTAAGCAGGAGAGCACATTTAAAAATGTCAACACAAAAAAAACCTGACCTGAGCGATCCTCAGTTAAGAGCCAAACTCGCTAAAGGCATGGGTCACAACTACTATGGTGAACCCGCTTGGCCTAATGACTTACTTTACGTCTTTCCAATTGTGATCATGGGTTCCTTCGCTGCGATTGTGGCTTTAGCCGTGCTAGATCCCGCAATGACCGGTGAACCAGCAAATCCTTTCGCTACACCATTGGAAATTTTGCCAGAGTGGTACTTGTATCCAGTCTTCCAAATTTTGCGATCGCTTCCTAACAAACTTTTAGGAGTGTTAGCAATGGGTTCCGTACCAGTAGGGCTAATCCTCGTTCCCTTTATTGAGAACGTGAATAAGTTCCAAAACCCCTTCCGCCGTCCAGTTGCAACCACAGTATTCCTTGTTGGTACTCTTGTCACCGTGTGGCTAGGTATTGGTGCTGCTTTGCCATTGGATAAATCTTTGACCTTGGGACTATTCTAAATTAGTCACCACAAAGTGCTTTGACGCCTGTGACTTTCAAGAGCAGATGCAGATAGATGTGCTTTTGAAAACAATCAACAGGCGTCAATTTTAACAGGAAAGAATTCAGGAGTCAGAAGCCAGAATGGGCTAAACCTTAGCTATCCGCTAACAGAATTTAATTCTGAATGATGAAAAAGCGGGTAACGCCACCCAAAGCAAATCCGCGCATCCTACGCAAAAGCAACTTACGCACAGCGTCTCGTAGATAGCGTCTTAATAAACGGGTTTAATTCCTACACTAAATATGCTTTTTTAGTGGTCAACAAGATAGTTTTGGGTCTTTAGCAAGATCCCGCAGGGTATCCTCACTGATTGCATTCTGAATTCTCTATTCTGAATTCTTCTTCAATAGTTCAGATTGCATCTGGGATTTGAAGTTTTGGATGGAAAAGCTATTCCAAAATCTCAAATCATCAAAAGTCAACAAATACAAACATTTCTTACTTACTTAACGTAAGTTGCTAGTTACAACCCTCAGAATGCCAAAATCATTCATGTTTTGTATTTTGGTACATAGAATATGTCAATTTAGATTTTTTTATGTCAGAGAAATTTTGCGAACAGCGCAGAATTTAATAACTAGCAACTTGGGTTTACTTATATTCAACTCACAGTTAATGCTTAGTATAGTGCAGCAAGACCATCTGACGGTTAAGAGCGAACTCAGGCTCTTAAACCAGGTGCAAGAATGGTTTGAGCAATTTTGTCTGCAACACTTGTCTCAACTTGGCTGGTCAAAAACCCAACTCGATCGCCTCAATTTAGCATTAGCAGAAGGCTTTACCAACGCTGTTCGTCACGCTCATCATGCGTTACCCCCAGAAACAATCATTGAAATTAACGTTTATCTGTGGATTGACCGACTAGAGATTAGAATTTGGGATTACGGAAAACCTTTCAATCCTGATGCGATCGCAGAGCCAGCCCCAGGTACTCTGCAAGTAGGTGGGTATGGATGGTTTCTCCTCCGGCGGTTGGCTGACAAGGTTGTATACGAACGTGGTGCGGATGGTAGAAATTGCCTGCTCATTGTCAAATACTCTGTAGAAGCACAAAAGTAACAGTGAAATAGTCAAGGCTAAAGGAAGGAGAGAATAATTCTGATGTCAGTTTTGGCTTGTGAGGGGAGTGGACTGTAGGGAAGGAGTATCCACAAAAAACGAGGGCTTTTCTTCTCTACAATACTCTCTTGTACTTAGGAGTCAAACAAATAAAACTTCTTATATAGCCGTTACCAAGCTAATCAAGACTTTGCCAAAAGTTGAGCTACACACTTTTAAACAGAAGCAGTTTTTGCTGAAATACATAGTTATTTGATTGATAAAAGTATACTATTTTTTCAGTATTCTTTAAATTGGAGAAATATATTTTTTATGTGAAATTGCCTACTCATTATGATTTTTTTGTAAAATCTTAAGTAGGTTTTTGTATAAAAATAATTAATGAATATAGTAAAAATAGCATTCGAGCTACACTAGCTCCCTTGTTAAGATTTGTCAGCAGTGTTGAGAGTCTTGATGTTTGTTCTCCAACAAGTGCCATTTTGTGCTTAAAGAGATAGACAGAATAAGGGACAAAATATGACTAAGACAGCCCTAATCACAGGAATTACTGGTCAAGATGGCTACTATCTCAGCCATTTGCTCCTTAACCGTGGTTATCGAGTTGTCGGCTTAGTACCCCCACATCGACAACCTAATTTGACAAAACTGGGAATACTGGCAAATCAGGTAGAAATTTTTACAGTTGACTTGAGGGATAGTGCGGCACTGTTGACCGCTGTTGAACAATTGCGTCCCCAAGAAATTTATAATTTGGCGGCTCCCAGTTTTGTACCCGACTCTTGGAACGACCCATTGGGAACTCTGGATTTAATAACTGGTACAGCGACTAGGCTCTTGGAAGCAGTACGAAAAGTTGGTTTGTCTACCAGATTTTATCAAGCCAGCAGTTCAGAAATGTTTGGCGATGTATTCCTCTCGCCTCAAGATGAGGAAACCGCTTTTCGTCCCAAAAATCCTTATGCTGCGGCTAAAATGCACGCCCACTGGACAATGGTGCATCATAGACAGCGTTATGGACTATTTGCCTGTAGCGGAATTTTATATAATCACGAGTCTCCTTTACGCCCACCTCAGTTTGTCACACGCAAAGTTTCTTTGGCGGCTGCATCAATTAAATTGGGTTTAACTGACACCCTAGAAATGGGTAATCTTGATGCAAAACGTGATTGGGGCTTTGCAGGTGATTATGTAGAAGCAATGTGGCTAATGTTGCAAATTGATGAACCAGAAGAATATGTGATTGGTACTGGTAAACTGCATAGTGTTAAAGATTTAGTTGCCACAGCTTTTGAGTCAGTCGGATTGGATTGGAAGCAGTATGTAGTCTTAAATACTAGCTTGTTGCGGCAAGATGAGCATTTTCAACTAGTAGCTAACCCCAGTAAAACTAAAAGAAACCTCGGCTGGGAACCCCAAGTAAGCTTTGAGGAACTTTTAGAAAACATGGTAAAAACAGATTTAGAGCGGTTACAAAGCGGTGCGATTGCGCCCTTATCGCAAGTGTAAATAATCTAAGATGCAAATCACTACAGTGACAAAAAACCTGAATTTAGGTGATCAAGTTAACAAAAAAACTAACCATGTCTTCGTGTTTTTAGAAATTTTTGCTCACGAAGGTGGTATTCAATCGTATATAAAAGATATTTTTCGCGCCTATCTAGGATTGAGCCAAAATTACAAGGCAGAAGTTTTTTTACTACGAGATAGTGCTGATAGCTTAAATCCATTTGAAGACGAGAACTTAAAATTTCATTACTTTAAAAATCAGTCCCCTTCTTTGGGGAGATTGCAAATGGCAGCGGCTTTACTGAAATGTTTGTTGCAGAGCCGTCCGCAGCAGGTTTTCTGCGGTCACATTAACTTAGCAGTATTAATCCAAACACTTTGCCAGCCCTTGGGGATTCCTTACACCGTGCTAACTTACGGCAAAGAAGTCTGGGAACCGTTGAAAAATCAGGAACGTCGTGCCTTGATATCAGCAGATAGTATTTGGACAATAAGTCGCTACAGCCGCGATCGCGCTTGTGTTGCCAATAGTCTAAACCCGAAAATGGTACAGATGATGCCTTGTGCAATTGATGCGGATAAATTTACTCCTGGTTTCAAACAACCAGAATTAGTCCAGAAGTATGGCTTAACTGGCGCGAAAGTGTTAATGACAGTAGCGCGGTTATGGTCAGGAGATATTTACAAAGGTGTAGATGTCACGATTCGGGCTTTACCACAAATCGCTAAAGTTTTCCCAGAAGTGAAATATTTAGTAATTGGCCGCGGCGACGACCAACCGCGATTGGCGCAGCTAGCAAAAGATTTAGGTGTGAGCGATCGCGTTGTATTTGCTGGTTTCGTTGCCACAGAACAATTAATGGAACATTACCGCCTTGCTGATGCCTATATTATGCCTTCACAAGAAGGCTTTGGCATAGTTTATCTAGAAGCAATGGCTTGTGGAGTGCCGGTGTTATCTGGTGACGATGATGGTTCCGCTGACCCCTTGCAGGATGGTAAACTGGGATGGCGGGTTCCACACCGCAATCCTGATGCTGTAGCAGCAGCTTGTATAGAAATGCTTCAAGGGGATGACCAGCGATGTGATGGGAAGTGGCTGCGAGAACAGGCGATCGCTCTATTTGGCATCAATGCCTTCCAACAGCACTTACAAAAAATGCTGCTATCCTCAGTAATAAAGTCCATTTGAGTCCAAATGACAAACGATCAATGACTCATAACTAATGACTAAAATCGCTATCCTAGAAGGAGAGCAGGAAAAAATTTATTAAAAATGAGCTTTAAGTCATTTCAATTGAATCTTTTAAATCTCCGCCCTTGGCTTACCCTGCTGGCAGTTATTTGGTTGCTAGCATCAGTGGGCTTGGGTTGGTTAGTTAATTCATTGCTAATTATTTTCGGGTTGCTGTTGTTGGCACCGATTGCGGCTTTTTTTGGCTTTCGTTGGTGGCTGCAACGCAACTTGGTTGCCGATCAATGTCCCGTCTGTGGATATGAATTTACAGGTTTAAATAACAGTCAGTTGCAATGTCCTAACTGTAACGAGTTGCTGTTAGTACAAAATAGTCATTTTCAGCGCTTCACACCAGAAGGCACAATTGATGTGACTGCTGTCGAAGTTCCAGCCAAATCGCTGGAAGAATAGTCAAGGATCGTTAGTCATTAGCAAAACATAAGCAAAAAATTAATGACTATTTATTTTTTTGCGAGATTGAAAGGTTGTAAGTAAACTGTTGCTGGGATAGTTCGCCCACATACAGCGAGTATTTTCCTGGCTGCCAATAACCAGAAAGTTCTGACTTACCTCCAGAGTAACTATCTGCTAGTACGCAAAAGCGCCCCCCAGGCCCGTCGATCAGCAGTGTTGGCTTTCCTTGGCTCTCTACTGTTAATCGCAAATAAGGTAATGACTCTGTAACTTGGATAACTTGATTAGGCTCAGTGGTAATATTGCCACAATTACTTTTGACACTTCCTCCAGATTTTCCATTCAAAATCAATGGATCGGGTTGGGAATTTCGATTAATTTGGATTGTTGGTGTCTGTGCCAAATTAGCTTCAGTGAAAACCAGACTCATCGCCAAAGCCGTGGGAATAATTGCAAGTAGCCTAAGGGTTTTCATTTTAATTAATGCCCCAGATTTTTTTAGAGCAATATTGTTAGACAGTCTGATTTATATAGACGACAACAATCCGTCTTGGTTCCAAAAGCTGCTGTATAAAGCAATACCAGCCAATTAAGGATTATTTGTGAAGATTTGATAGGTGTATTTAGAGACGTTGCATTGCAACGTCTCTAGAATTGATGTTTGTAAGGTCTTGCACGCACAGAGATTAGCTAAAATCACTAAGACAACCACCAAAAATAGAATTTGGTTGGTCTATTGTTGAATAAGTATGCTAATGAGGTAGGAAAGATTAATGAATCCTCAACCAGAAGAAGACTTACAGCGTCGTCTCGATAAGCTAGAGGCAGAGATTAATTCCCCGCCTGGGGTAGTTTCACAAGAAAAAAAACAAACGCCTCAGTCTGTTTTTGCCAGCTTTAACTTGCAACTAGAGCGATTTCAGATTTGGTTCAACAGCTTATCTGGTATGAAAAAGCTGATAGTTTCGGGTGTAACGGTGCTAGTAGGCTTGGCGATACTGCAAGCAGTGTTTAAACTAGTTGCATCTGTAATCAGTCTGGCACTTTTGGCAGTGTTAGTGTATGTTGGATACAAATTTTTTGTGTCTGGTAGCTTTCAACGTAAGCAATAAGTTGATATGCATTTACTTTGCACTCTGCCCGGAGTTATGAGAGTCAGGAGCTGGAATAAAAACCGCTTCTGACTTATAGAGGATTTCAAGGAAGGTGCAGTACAGAAACGAAGTGTCAAAACTAGGTATAAAGCCTGTTTTTCTTCTGTTAGCGCAGCGGGGCGCAGCCCATTCTGACTCCTGAATTCTGCTGTATTACTCCTAAATCCTATTTCAATATGCTTTTCTTTTTGCTGACTAGCTTAGTCTATTTTAATTGTGCCGATCGCGGCGTAGAAATAATATCAAAGGAAATTATACGATGACCTCACCAATTGTCAGGAGAACTAGTAATCAATCTGGTCAGTCAAAAAAATCGGAAAGAGCCAATTCGCTGCTGCTAGCAAGTAGGCGTTTTGCTGCTTGGACGGCTGAAATCACACTCGTGGTTACTAGTGGGTTGATTCCCTTCGGCATTGGTGTCTATGCCAATTCTAGAAGCGATCTGAACCGAGTGCCGCTGAACCCCGTGCTGGTAGTCACAGAAAGAGCGATCGCCAGACCCCTAGCTCTACCTGTGAGTTATGGCATTCGTAACGTTGCATGGCCGACTAATATTTTGTGGACAATTGCCTTGTTAGCACCTGTAACTCTTTCGTGGTGGCAATTGTATTTATTAGCTAAGACTGGTAGCACAATTCCGAAACGTTGGTTAAAAGTCCGGGTTGTCAACGAGCAAGGAAAGGCGCCCGGATTGGGGGCAGTTGTGATTAGAGAAGGAGTTGGGCGCTGGACGGTACCCATTTCCATCGCCTATCTGCTGTGGCGTTACAGCTTTGCTTTTCCGAATTTAGGATTATTCACATTTTTATCTTTATTAATGATTGTGGGTGAAGGGATAGGCTTACCATCACGTCGGGGGCGTCGCGCACTACACGATCAACTCGCAGGTACTTATACAATCGATGCACTCTTAGCTAGGAACAAACAAGCTCAGTCTGCTGATGGTAACGATCAAGCAGAAGAAAACCAGGAGGGAGAAGAATTAGCGGCAGATCAAACCAGCCATTCGCCTAATTTGTGGCGGCGGATACAGCAAAATCCCAATCTGACTTTGTTTGGGATAGGGCTGACGAGTATGACTGCTGTGCTGGCAACTTTAATTGGCACTCAAGTTTATATCCAAATTCAACAATCTCAGCGAGCAACCAAGCAAATCAACAGCCAACAATTCCTTGAACTTGTCAAACAATTGACTCCCAACTCTGGGGCGACTAATGAGCAACGCCAAAGTGCAATTCTAGCTATGGGTGGTCTTAATGACCCACAGTCCATTAAATTTCTGGCGGATTTATTAGTTAGCGAAACTAACCCCAGCCTTCTGGATACAATTCAACAAGCTTTGACAACTGTCGGGCCCCAAGCCATCCCAGAACTCAAAAATAAGAATCAGTTTTTGGTCAGCGAACTGGAATCTGTAGGTAGCACTGCAACCAAAGAGCGGGAATTACGGCAAGGGCGGCTACAAAGAAACCAACGGACAATCAACAAGATTCTCTCTGTTTATAGCGGTAAAAAAATTGAGGGTGTTGACCTTAATAGGACTCAATTAGGTCAAAGCGGTACTTCCGGAAGTTCCTACTTCAACTTAGTACTAGACAATCTTGATTTATCTGGAGTTAAGTTTAAATCTGCAAATCTTAACCAAGCCAGCTTTAAGGGTAGTCGCTTCCGGGGTGTGGGTGAAGATGGGCGCTGGGATACCTATGACGATGTAATGGCTGATTTAAGCCAAGCTCAGTTGCAGCAAGCCAATCTTACTGATGCTAACCTCAGTCGCGTCTTGATGAACCGGATCGATTTGAGTCGCGCTACTCTTAACAGAGCCAACTTATCCAACGCGCGTCTATATGATGCTAAACTCAACAGCACCCAACTAGTAGGAGCCGATCTGCGAAACGCAGTTTTGGAAAAAGCCAGCTTGACTGGGGCAGATTTAGGCGATGCCAAATTGAACGAAGCCAATCTGTATGCAGCGCGTTTAGGTCGCGCCACTGCCATCGGAACGCAATTATCTTTTGCCAACTTAACTAACACTGATTGGCAAGGGGCAGATTTGTCAGGAGCTTATTTGGATCGTGCTAATCTCAGCAATGCTAACTTCAGCGCTACTCGTTTAACTGGTGCTGTTTTACGTTCTGCCCAAATGGAAAACGTTAACTTACAAAATGCCGACCTGAGTCTTGCAGATTTACGAGGGGCAAACATCGCTGGAGCAGATTTTAAAGGGGCAATTCTTGCTCCTAGCAAACAAGATCCAGCAGATCAATTTGTCCAAACCCCAGATTTAGGCTCAGTATCGGCCGTAGTCCAAGGGGTTGATTTTTCTAAAGCCAAAAATTTAGATGCCAAGCAACTAGCATACATTTGTACTCAAGGAGGCATTCATCCCCGTTGCCCGTAGAATGAAGGGAGCAGGGGAGCAGAGGGGCAGAGGGGCAGGGAGAGAATAACCGATGCCCCATGCCCAATTACCAATGACAAATGACAAATGACAAATGACAAATTGGTGTGAGGAGTTGGTTATGAAGTATATTCCATCTTTGGTTTCAGTTTTGGGGGCTGGTTTGGTCTTGAGTCTGGTTAGTACTAAACCAGCACAAGCTCAAGTAGCTTATGGCAGTTATATTGGTATCGGCCCCACTGTTGGTTTTACCGATGGTATCCAATTTGGGGGAGTAATCGCGGGGCGCTACAAGCTTTTGGAAGCACCAATTTCACTCCGCGCCCAAGTTTTAATTGGTAATAATACAGCAGTTGTACCAACAGTTTCTTACGATTTCCCTCTCAACTGGCAAGCTGATGCCTACTTGGGCGCTGGATTAGTATTGGCTGGTGGTGGTGGTTCTTCTCCGGTGGGTGACAAAATTAGTTTTGCTTTACAACCGGGCATCGATTATATGATCCCAAATAGCAATACTGTCCTTTTTGGCAATGCCATTATTGCTTTTGATGCCTACCGAGATAGCAGTGGTACAGCTATCTCCGTACAAGGTGGTGTTGGTTTGAGATTTTAAGGGGCACGCTATTCTAAGAAGCGTTAAACTTCATTGCAAATTAAGAAGTTAGTCCAAACAACGTGATAATTTTTGGTCATGAAGAGAGACAGCACAGGATTAACACAGGAGAACACAGTGGCAATGGAATCAAATTTATTAACAGATGCGGGCGCAGATGAAATGAATCAAGATTTCAGTGAATATGTTGCCAACCTGCAACTTCACATGACTTTACAAGCTCGCAATCTTGTTCCAACGCTGAAGCAAACACTAGTAGATAGTCGCCACCAATTACTCCATCAAACCCAAGCCAACTTTGAAAAGCTAGTTTCTCGGCAAGGGTTATAAAATATATACAAATTTTAATCAAAATTCAAATAAAATAAGGGCAGATGTTGTTGGGTCAATGCCAATGGTGTTCTCACAAGGTCTGCTTTTTCTGCTTTTTAAGTATTAAGTTACTAAAATCACCCTTTTGGCACAATAGTAGAGAGCAGAAACTAGTTAAGATTATTGCAGCAGTTCCTTCCTTTGAAGAGCAGTTAGTTAAGGCTAAATGGCGGCTCGAATAAAAATGACTTCATTACTTCCCAGAAACCTCAGCGTTGTTATCCGACCAGTCCAATACCGGGATCTGGACGGCATTGAGCGCATAACTCAAGAGTCATTCGCAGCCCTTACTCCGAAGGGAGCAGGTTTTGCCATCAGCCAGATGCAAAGGCTGCGTCGCTGGTATGGATTACTCAAATTTTTAAGTTGGTTTCCTAACCCGCTACAGTATCGCCTCTGTGCTTTTGTCGCAGAGCAAGGGCGGATACTTTTAGGAATGATTCAAGTGTCACCCTTTAACCGCACACGCAGTACTTGGCGGATCGATCAAGTGCTACTAGAGCGTGGTGTAGATAAACAAGGAATTGGTTCGCAACTTTTGCGTCATTGCTTTGAGTCGATTTTAGAAGCTCGCACTTGGCTACTAGAAGTTAACATCAATGACATAGAGGCGCTGGCACTATATCGGCAAAATGGATTCCAGCGTTTGGCAGAAATGACATACTGGGAAATTGGGCCAGAATTACTGGCTGAATTAGCACAAGCAGAGCCAGACTTGCCCAACCTATTGCCAGTGAGCAATGCTGATGCCCAGTTGCTATATCAACTAGATACGGCATCGATGCCACCTTTGGTACGTCAGGTTTTTGACCGTAATACCCGCGACTTTAAAACCAGTTTATTTGGTGCTTTAACTGATGCAGTGAAGCAATGGCTGACTAAAACAGAAGTAATCAGTGGTTACGTATTTGAACCGCAACGCAAAGCTGCGATCGGTTATTTTCAGGTGCAACTCGATCGCAAGGGTGAAGTTCCCCATGTTGCAACGCTGACAGTTCATCCTGCTTACACCTGGCTTTATCCAGAATTACTCTCTCAACTAGCTCGCATTGCCCAAGATTTTCCCCAGCAAGGGTTACAACTAGCCTCCTCAGACTATCAGGCAGAGCGAGAAGAATATTTGGAGCGAATAGGGGCAAAACGCATAGAACATACATTAGTCATGTCTCGCTCTGTGTGGCACAAGTTAAGAGAGTCGAAATTCGTTTCCTTAGAAGGCATCCAGTGGACTGATATGCTACAAGGTCTACAACCTACTCGTAAACCTATACCAGGTGGGATGTCATGGATACAACCAGGAAATCTGCCATCATCTGATAAGCCTCTGCCAAGCAAGCCAGAACCGATTAACTTTTCGGTAAAAAACCAAAACCCTACTATAGAAACATCGCCGATTGCTGAATCAGCAGATGCACAGCAGGAGAATTAGTGTGATATCCCAAGAGCAACCAAAACCGTTTATTTCAGCCTTGGGACTAGATTTTGGTCGCAAGCGGATTGGTGTAGCTGGGTGCGATCGCACGGGTTTAATTGCCACGGGTATCACCACAATTGAACGTGCATCTTTTGAGCAAGATGTCGAGCGAATCCGACAAATAGTTAATGAACGTGAGGTGCAAATTCTAGTTATGGGCTTACCTTATTCAATGGATGGCTCACTAGGATTTCAGGCTCGTCAAGTTCAGAAATTTACTACAAGACTTGCTAAGGCACTAAACCTGCCTGTGGAATATATGGATGAGCGATTAACTTCATTTCAAGCAGAGCAACTCCTGATAGCTGAAAACCGCTCCCCGTCACGCCATAAAGGTTTGATTGACCGCAAGGCAGCCGCTTTGATTTTACAACAATGGCTGGATGTTAAGCGTGCCAACTCCCGCAGTTCAGTTGCGGCTATTGAATATTGATACCTTTTAACATGATATTCTGAAAACGATTAGCCAGCAGTTGTATCTACGTATAAAGCTATTTGTTTGACATAATATGTCATTAACTATAGTTAAGCGATTTTCAAACTTGCTGGTATTTATTAAATTTCTACATTTCGGCTATGTTTTCCTCTCCATTTCCTGAAGAAAATGATAACGCTCATGCGGGTTCCATAACTTTAACCGATGACAAAGGGCGATCGCTCGACTGTTATATAGAGCATCGCCTTGAGGTTGATGAGCAAGAATACGTTTTGCTTCTTCCTGTAGACTCACCTGTAGAAATTTTTTCTTGGGAAGGTGACGGTGAGGAAGAAGAAGCGGTTCTGGTAGAAGATGACGCCATCATTGAGCAAATTTTTGCTAATGCCCAAGCTGTGCTATCTGAACAGAACCTGATATTGAAGAACACAGCTTATGCTCTGACAGTTGCAGGTGATTTACCGCCAGTTGAAGAATCAGAACTCTTTACCTTAGAAATCGAAGACGAAGGGGAAGATTTAGAGCCAGAACAATTACAGCTACTCGCTAGCTTCTATGATGAAGATCAGGAGTATGCAATTTATACACCCCTAGATCCCTTGTTGTTTTTTGCACGGATAACAAAAACAGGTGAGCCAGAATTACTTTCTCCAGAAGAGTTTCGTAAAGTGCAACCTCTTTTAGAAGAACATCTTTTTAATGAAGTGGAATAAGATTAAAAATTCAAAATGAAAATGTTACATTTTGAATTTTTAATTGTGAATTTTCATTGTAATCAAAATCTACCTAAACCTTTTACCATGTCCCATTAAATCTGGAAACTATGGAAAATTGACACTAAATTGGCACAATTAGTATTGTTTAAAATTCTGGAACGAGCATTTTGGTCGTGATTTTCAATTCCACGATCTAAATCTAAAATTGGTATGAGGTGCTGAAAATGGCTTATAGCGATTTTACATTAAGTAAATTTAAAAAGTCGTTCAGCATCCGCATTGATGAAGAAGCTGATTTATGTGCTGACATAAAACCTTTACAAGCAAGTGAGAAACTCAAAAATTCTTTAGAAGAAACTACGGAACTGGCTTTAGCAATTAATACTGAAAAAGCTCGTTCAGAAATGATTATCACTCCGATATTGTTGGAGGTAAGACGCAGAGCTAATTATCCAATTAGCTTATTTTCGGGAACAGACTTTAATGTAGATGCAGAAAAAGGTTTGAATGGATACTGTGACTTTATCATTAGTCGTTCTAAAGAGCAACTAACAATTAATGTGCCTGTGGTGGTTATTATTGAAGCCAAAAATGAAAATATTAAAGGTGGATTAGGTCAATGTGCAGCCGCAATGTTGGCAGCACAATTGTTTAATCAACAAGAAGGCAATGAAATCAGAAAAATTTACGGTGCGGTAACAACAGGGGATATTTGGAAGTTTTTGAAATTAAAAGAAAACGATGTATTTATTGATTTAAATAATTATTACATCAAAGAGATAGATAAGATTTTAGGGATTTTATCTCAAAATGTTCAGGGAGATATTCCAGGATGGGGTTCGACTAACTAAACTATATTGGGTTATGCTCATTTGTCTGAGCTATTTAAATTTGACTGGTGACTATGGCCTGGAACAATCTTTTACAGCCTGACTTGATTTTAGAGGGTTCAGTGTTGAACCTAACACCAGATATTATCCAAAAATACGGGCTTAAAGGGCTGGTATTGGATGTAGATGAAACTTTAGTACCCTTTACAGTCGGGATAGCTTCCCCAGAACTACGAGAGTGGGTGGAGCAAATCCGTACCTGTACTGCACTGTGCTTGGTGAGTAACAACCTCAGTGAGGCACGAATTGGTGGAATTGCGCGATCGCTCAACTTGCCTTACTACTTAGGTGCAGCCAAGCCTTCCCGACGCAAAATTAGAGCAGCACTTAGGGGAATGGATTTACCAGTACATCAAGTGGGGATGGTAGGCGATCGCTTGTTTACCGATGTCATAGCAGGTAATCGCCTGGGGATGTTTACTATTCTAGTCGAACCAATTGTTCATGCCGACGTGGCTCTGCGCTCTCATCCCGTCCGTAACTTTGAAGTTTGGATATCTGAAATTTTGGGAGCATCTATTACCCCCAAGAAAACTAAGATTCACAAAAGTTGAGAAATCGTCAGGAAAGTAAATCTAAAGAAATGGTTAAGGAATCTTACTGGAACCAAAAAATCGGGGATCATAAGTATTAATAACATGGGGTCAGCCAAAAAAGACCCTAACTCATACTAAGTAAATATACTTCCGTAAAGCGTCAACCTTCACTATAGAGGGATTGGCGCTTTACAAATTGAGTTAGGAGTTAGAAGTTATGAGTTATGAATTAAATTCAACTCCTAACTCCTAACTCCTAACTCCTCACTTTTTAGATGCCACTAACAATTGTTGTCAAAATCGGTACTTCTAGCCTAACTCAACCAGAAACGGGACAATTAGCACTTTCTACCATTGCTACGTTGGCGGAAACACTCTGCAATTTAAGACGCCAAGGACATCGGGTGATTTTGGTTTCTTCTGGCGCTGTGGGCGTGGGTTGTGCGCGGTTGGGTTTAACTGAACGTCCGAAAGCGATCGCACTGAAACAGGCTGTAGCAGCAGTTGGACAAGGCAGGTTAATTCGGATATACGATGATTTATTTACTACCTTGCAGCAGGCGATCGCCCAAGTATTATTAACTCGTAGTGACTTGGTACAGCGCAGCCGCTATCTCAATGCCTACAACACCTTTCAAGAACTACTAGGACTGGGAGTGATCCCCATAGTAAATGAAAATGATACCGTAGCAATAGACGAACTAAAATTTGGTGATAATGACACTCTTTCGGCATTAGTTGCCAGCTTAGTAGAAGCAGATTGGCTATTTTTGCTCACCGATGTTGATCGGCTATACTCAGCCGATCCCCGTTCCGTGCCAGATGCGCGGCCGATCGCTCTAGTTAGTAGCATTAAAGAATTAGCTCAATTACAAATAGGTTCCCAAGGTTCTCGGTGGGGTACTGGTGGGATGGTGACAAAAATTTCGGCTGCGAGGATTGCGATCGCTGCGGGAGTACGTACCGTAATTACTCAAGGGCGATTTCCCCGGAATATCGAAAAAATTATCCAAGGCGAATTGATTGGGACGCATTTTGAACCGCAACCTGAACCAACTTCGGCGCGTAAACGTTGGATAGCTTACGGACTTGTACCTGCGGGGAAATTGTATTTAGATGAAGGTGCGATCGCGGCAATTTCTCTAGCGGGAAAATCCTTATTAGCATCTGGAATTAAGCTAGTAGAAGGAGAGTTTGATACACAGGATGCCGTGCAATTGTGTGACATAAACGGTAACGAAATTGCTAGAGGACTTGTAAATTACAACAGCAATGAACTGCAAAAGATTTGTGGTCATCATTCGCGGGAAATTTCTACAATTTTAGGTTATGCCGGTGCAGAAACCGTGATTCATCGAGATAATTTAGTTTTGACTTAAAATGGAAATTAGATAAATTTTGTGACTACTAACTGAGAGAGTAAAAAATATTATTACTTAAACGTTAGAAAATTCTGTTAATTTACCAGAAGAACAACGTTTCTTTCGACATGGGTTAAGTTGGGAACAGTTTAAAGCGATTAAAGCCAGCTTTGAAAAGTCAAAATATTCAACAGTAATAGTAGGTTTAAATTAAAGAAAATATTTTAATATCGCTCAGAGTGTTAATTGTTACATAAAACTCATAATTATAAGTTTAATGGTGTAACAACAAAGAAGGCAATTGCTGCATGGAGTAAAAGACACGCGCTCCAGATGCCTCAAGTAGATTAGCCTCACTTTGCTTGGTGTAACCTAAAACTCTCATGCCAGCAGCAACACCTGCACGTACACCCAAAACGCTATCTTCTACAACCGTACAGGATGCAGCTTGAATTCCCATATTTTTAGCTGCATATAAGAATAAGTCAGGTGCTGGCTTCCAACTTCCAATTTTATATGAGCTAAAGATACGTCCTTCAAATCGAGGGAGTAGGTTAGTTAAACGCAAAGCTAACTTAATTTTTTCCGGTGGGCCACTGGAAGCAACGCAAATAGGTAGATTAATCTTGTCTAAAGCTGCTTCTATTCCTTCTACAGGACGTAGTTCACGCTCGAATGCTTCAGCAGTACGGGTACGAAGCTGAGTTACAAAATCTTGCGGCATCTTTTTCCCAAGTCTTTGCTCAACGACAGCAACACAATCAGCCATTTTGCAACCCTTAAATAACAAAATGGCTTCTTCAAGTTTCATTGCAAGTCCAAACTCAGCGACAAATTCCACAAGAACGCGATTGCTTAATCCCTCGCTGTCTACTAACACTCCATCACAATCAAAAATAACTAATTCTGTTTGCATTTCGCTCCACGCCTCGCCCATTTACAAATTCGGGATTGTCATAGAAGCGATCGCCACACCGCCCCACAATGGCGCATCATCCCCCAGAACTGCCGGCACAATTTCAAAATCAATTTCTGGCAAAGCCGTCTCCCGCGCCGCCTGACGCACCACCCACCAAAATCGAGAACTCAAATTAATGTCATTCACTCACCTTTTATTACACCATCACACAACGTAGTTTCTTTCTGAAGAAAGATGTTTGCACTCAAGATACATTTAACACTAGAAAAAACTACACTATTATTTAGCAACTCATGACTACTGAGCAACCCGATCCACTTATCGATTTCTCTCACGCCAAAGAACCTCCTCGCTCTCTTGATATTGATAAAGCTCAAGAGGCAGATCCCATTGAACCAGAAGAAGTTAGTGGACAGAGTAAGCAAAATCCTACTCCTGATGATTTGAATCGCGAAGATGAAGATCCCAGAATCGGGGGTAGTCAAATAATCAGTGGAAATATTTCAGCTGGGTAAATAGTTACTCACGTTTTTGTGAGTTGAGTACTCCATCAATAAACTGTTGTAATCGTTCATAATGTGAACCTTTCCAATAAATGCGATCGCAGTCTTGGCAACGCTGGAATTCATCAACCTGCGATCGCACCTTTTCTGGCAATTGTTCAATAATAGATTGTTTATCTACAGGTGCTAATAATCCATTGCAACGCAAACACCGTTTAAATGGTGAGATTAATTCAAACAAGTCGAAGCGTTGCAGTACTTCTATAATTTGTTGTTCAGGGTTAGTGTTTCTAACATAATACCCATACGTTACCAAACTACGCATCAATAGACCTTTATCACGAGTCAAGAGAATCCGCGCTTGAGTATAAGATATTTGGGCTAATTTCTCGTCCTCGTAGTCATTGCGGTATAAAGTATCAAAACCTAAAAGTCGTAAAGATGTCGCAAGCTTCCCCAAATGAATATCTAAAACAAAGCGGATAATACTGAGCGGTTTTGGTAAAACAGAAACGCTTGGTATAATAAGGCTCCTAGCTGAAATTGGATAAACATTGATAGTGTCTCCATCGGAAACTATGTAAGAAAAATTTACATATTCACCATTAACATTTATCGAATCCACCTCTGGATGAGGGACACCCAACGACTCAATCATGTCCTTAATTGAGGCTTTTTCCTCAAACAAATGAGAGATTCTCACCTGTTTGTGATGCCGTGGTAAAAAATGATTCAATTCTGCGTGAAAGTAGAAATATGCGATCGCCATAGCTACAGATATTTGAACTAGTAAGTGCGCCTTTACTAGCAACAATTTGTCATAATTGCAAAACTTTATCTATTATATTGAAACTCTCAATGCTTTTTGTAGTGGGTTATCCTGACTATGAAATGCCTGTTCACCTTGATTTAAGCAATGTCCTAGAGGCAACACACTGTAAAGAAGTTATAAAGATTCTTAAAAACTTGCATTTCTTATTGACTTCAGTTACAGTCAAAACAGATGCCTATCATCAAACCCTGACACAAGCTTCGGGAAGTTAGATTAGGTAAAACGCTAAATAGCAAATTTGTTAATGTTAATGTCAGTGACAGTGCTAATAATTAGTCACTACTTTTAATTATTAACTTATCGCAGATGGAGTACGGGGAATTAAATCATTTACCCCTAATTTGACTTTTTTTATTTTCTCAAATTATTGAGAATTATTTGCAATATGGATAATTCGATAGATAAATTGAAAGCAGATAGTGTGGAACAAGTCTTAAAACAGTATTGGCTTACCAAAGCGATTTCTGTTTATTAAATGTTTTCGCATCTACTTTTAGGAATATATTTTTCAGATGAACGGCACTGAATTATATCTTTATATGTAAAAACAGGATATGTAATTAGCTATGTAGATAACTTCAGCAAAACTTTAAACAACTAGGTTACTGCTAGGAACATTTTTGATTGTAGTATCAGCTACATCAATATTGTAAGCAAGTTAATCGTCGGTAACTCTCCAAGTTGCTTTGCGTCTATGTACTAGATTTAATATACTTGATTTTGCCAAAGACACCAAGTTCAGAAAAACTAAGTTTCCGCTAATGAAAATTTATTAAATACCAAATAACAATAAAACTAGATACAAAATTAACGCCACTCATACGGAAAAATATCTCTTGACACTATTTATCTTTATTGTGGAGAATTTATTAACCGGAAAGACCTCGATCAATAATGATGTTATAAAGTGGCTACCTAGTTTTAGCTAGGAAATGAATATTGTTCTTTTTTATCTCCTTGAGCCAAGGATATTGTAGCTAAGAACACAATTGTATTTTGTAATACCTTTTGTCCATAAAATATGCTAATGAGTACAGCGAGATGAATACTTTTTTTTGTTCTGATGATTCGCGGCAAGTAGGAGAAGATGTTATTGGTAGTGCCACCAATTATCAAACTTATATTTTAGTTGAGTGTCCTTTACCTTGGACATCAGAAGCCTTTAACTCCAAATGGGTGCCTCAGAATTTGAAGATTTTGGTAGAAGAAGTGAAGCGTGCGAAACTACCGATTAGATTTCTCCTAATTGCTAATGATTTATCACACAAAGTAAATCACACTACGCTTTTGATTTATCAAAAAGAAGAGGGGCTAAGTAATGGATACCATAAGCAGGAGTTTCAGCTAGCAAATATTGAGCAAGTAGCAGGAGTTGTCCAAAAATGGATATGGGGTATCGATTCTAATTTGGAAGTAGAAACTAGTACAACTAGAGATATTTTAGTTTGTACGCACGGCAGCCATGATAAGTGTTGTGCGAGATATGGCGCTCCTTTTTACTTCCAAATAACAGCGAGTAATGCTGATTTGTGCTTAGATAATGTGCGAATTTGGAAATCATCGCACTTTGGTGGACATCGGTTTGCACCAACAGTAATAGACTTGCCAGAAGGAAGATATTATGGTCGTCTCGATCGAGATTCATTTAGATCGATTTTGACTCGTACTGGCGATATTCAATGCTTACATCAAGTCTATCGAGGCTGGGGAATTCTCCCTGCTGCACTTCAGGTTTTGGAAAGAGAGTTAATCCTTTATAAAGGATGGGATTGGTTTAACTACAAAGTTGCAGGCAAAATTTTAGAGCAAAGTTTAGACAACAGTACTATCTTAGCTGAACTTAGTTTTGAACAACCTTGTGGTTCTCTCTACACTTACCAGGCTAAACTTGTGAAAGATGAAACCAAGACTCAACAACTGAAGAGTTCATGCAATGCTACACGAGAGTTGGTAGTTACTAAATATGCTGTCGGTAGTTTTTGGATTACTTCTAGTAAGGTAATGAGTTATAGTACATAGAAGTGGAGAGTTTTTAAACGCAGAGGGACGCCAAGGGAAGCACAAAGTAACGCAGAGTCTTGCTAAGTTTAGTTCGCTACGAATTAATGAAATGCTGTATTGAGTATTTAGTATAATACTGCACAAATTCGTAATAAAATATCTATGCCCCTGTGCATTTAAATTCCAAATATTGAATCAAGATGGAGCCATATTTAAGACTTTTCGTAACAGTACTTGGTCTTCTAATTTGGCTTTTAAACGACCATTTTCAATATCTCGAATCCAGCTTTGGCTTTTACCTGTAAGTTTTGCCAATTCTCTTTGGGAGAGATTCAAATTTTTTCGCGCTTGCAAAATCTGTTCGCCTAGCAAATCGTTTGTAGCTTTGGGCTTCCTTTTGGCTTTAGCAGTTCGTCGTTGCTTTTTTTCCGATTCTGAGATTTGCTGTTCCCATTCTGGCGGGAGTTCAAAAGCCAAAATCCGCGCATTCATTAGCAGATTCCATTTACCACGGGGGCCTGTATCTGTGAGGCGAGTTTCAGCACCTCCGTCATTAGTCCAAAATTCTAATGCTTCATCTGGATCTTCAGGAAGATCGATTAATTTCGCCCACAAAGGTTGAATTTCTGGTGGGTAAGTAACTGGATCGAAAAGTGGCTTCATTCCATAGTGATTGAGAATTTCTAAATCGCTTTCAAAGGTTCGCAGCAGACGTTTGCGTTCTTCCCGTTGTCTGGATGCAAGGGCGACTTTTTCTTCACCGTAAGCAATACGCAGCAAGGTAGGAATGGTAATGCGTTGTTCTTTGCCCATTTTGGTTTTAAACAGCAACCACAGCATTAGTCGAACTGCGCCTTCATGTTGCTGCCAAATACTCATGACTGTGGTTAGCAGCGTTTTGGGGAGACTGCCATATTGATAGAATGCAGTTCGCTCTTTACACGCTTGTTTGTTTAAGAAATATTGCGCCCATAACCCTGCTTTTACTTTAAAAGTTAGCCCAATCAGATATTTGCATCCGAGATTGTCTTCCTGGAAGTGGTGCTGAATATCTACTAAGTGCCATAGCCGGCTACCGACAAGAGAGAATCCGTTAATTCGGCCTTGTTGGGGCCAGTCAATGGAGATAATTAGGGAGCAAGCTTGCTGAACGATATTTTTCATTAAAGCTAGCTTGGCAGCTTTGCTCAAGTCTTTGCGTTTCTCCATCCCCAAATATTTCTCGATTTGTCGCTCATCGATCGCAAATTCTTGCTCCCAAGGTTGCTCTAAAGCTGTAGCATAAGCTGCAAAAATTAGATGTATGCAAGCGGCTCTGATGTCAAGCCCCTCGATTGCTGCTATATCTGTGGCCTTGTCGTTCACTTTGAAGGGATCTTGAATATGAAAAGCGATCGCACCTCGTCCTTGATTGACTTGTCGGCTGTAACTGATGTAACCTTCTTCATCAGTTTCCCAGTGTAGGGATGTGCGCTGCGCTAATACATTACAAGCTTCCCAAATTGCGATCGCTGAAGCAAATGGATTATTCTTACCATTAGAAAACAAGTCTAAGCTGCTAGCATCTCTTGGTTCAACTTTGCATCTTCCCTTTTTCGCCTGCCAAGGAATAGGAGAATTAGTTGGACAAGCTATTACACATTGCGGTTCTGAATAATAGCCCTCGCAATTGTTACAAAGACCAGGATCGACCCAGTATTCATTGTCCTCTATTCTGATTGCACCCGTAGGACATTGGGGGCGGCAGTTGTCACATCCAACGCAACTGTTGTTAGGAATTGTATAAGGCATTTGGTTTGGCTCTTTTCCCACTCTAATCGTTGAGATGTCTGGCTCAGTTCTCCCCTGGATGAGTCCTGTTTATTCATGACTCGCTACCACACGATATTTCTAGTGAGAATAATCTTTTCTCACCACATTCAATTCCCACATCCACTTGTTAAATTCGTATCCAAGTGCAAGCTATTTGCTTCAAAAATAGCCTAATAAAACTTCTTATTAACTATACATTTCATGATAAAAATGATTATTTTGTTCGTATTGAGCTTGGAAAAAACTCTTAACATTTATTTAATTTAGTACTTAATGAACATTTTAGCTTTGACGATAAAACCTTAAACAAAATATTTTTTCTAAATCTTTGAGCCTCCTATATTTGAGCTTCCTCTGATTTGTTAATAATTTTAATATTTAAAGCACGTTCATATTCTGCCATAAACTTTACAGTTCCTTTATAAATTAATTTTGTGTATTCAAATGAAATACAAATATTGCTTTTGTCATCATTTATCTAAATATTTAAATCAAACTAAATTGAAAATTGTTGCTTTCTAAAATACATATTTTATATATCAAAATGTAACTAGCGAACATTTATTTTGGTATATATATATACTTTTTATCCAAACTTATTTGCCTAAGCCTAAAAATATTTGAAAAAGAATATCATTACTCTTAGAGATATAGTTGCATTTGCTGGAAATAATAGTTAAATCAGCAGCTATAAATCACATAGATATGAAGCTTTACTCAACTGTAGAGGTTTCAAATTCTCAACTTGTTACTTATCCTCTGTATGGAAATCGCTGCTCATGGGCTACTGTCTCTAGCCAGAGGCTCAATGAATGTATGTAGATGTAAAGCATAGGAACGAAGAATACTAAATATTCATAAGAATTATTTGCAATAATTTTTATCTATAAAATGACATAAAAAACAATTGAGCATTGTGTTCAAAGTCATCGAAAACTGATGTGACAAAAGTAAGTTTTGAATACAAAATAATAAAAGACTAGGATAATATGATGATTAATGCACCAACAGATTGACAGGCAAAATTGCTGAGGATTTATTCATGGCACAACTAACAGGTTTGACATTTGGCGGTAAGGCTTGGACACCAAAATTCGCTCAGGAAATCGACAAGGACAAATGTATCGGCTGTGGCAGATGCATTAAGGTATGCGGATACAATGTGCTTGGCTTGAAGGCGCTCAATGAAGAAGGTGAATTTGTGGAAGATGAAGATGATGAAGAAATTGAACGGAAAGTAATGGCAGTTACTTCTCCAGAAAACTGTATTGGTTGTGAAGCTTGTTCGCGGATTTGTCCAAAGAACTGCTACACCCACGTTGCTTTAAATAATTAAAGTTTTTGAAGTTAGTCAAAATTGTTGTTCGTCGAAGGAGGCACTGTTTGAATAAAGCGCAAATGCGCTAGGCAAGGTAACTTGAGGGGAATACTCAATACTTACTGGAATTAATAAAAAGTTCACAGTAAACAAATCCGTGAATTGCAAAATGTTAGCTATTAACAAATTTAAACTTGCTGCTAATATAGCCTAATCAATATTAGGCCTAACAGTGCCCTCTTGGAACAACTAGCTTTTATGAAAGCAGGGGGCTAACTTTGTGGTATGAGTTGAAATATAATTTGCCATTTTTTGGGGGAAAGATATGGAAAAAATCTGGAAGTTTCCCCCATTTTTTATGGCTGCACGTTAGAAAGTTAATAAGTGAAAAGGAAATAGGAAATGGGGAACTTGTACTGAGCGACTCGTGCCGAGCATCTCGACTTCGCTCGATGGAACCGGAGCCGAGGTAAGTCGAAGTATAGGGAATGGGAAATAGGTAACAATGCCCAATGCCTAGTACCCAATGCCCGATGCCCAATTCTCAGAAAATAACAGCTCTAAAGACGGTTTACAAAGCAGGTAGCATGTATGCAACAAATTCCTGTTTCACTATGGACTCTGGTTGCTGGGATAGTAGTTACAGCAATCAGCATTTGGATCGGTCAAAACCACACTCTCATGCCGGCGCAGGCATCGTTACAAGCGCCTTTGGTAGACGGTTTTTTCAACGTCATGTTTACCATTGCGATCGCACTCTTCTTGGTGGTAGAAGGAACAATTGTAGTTTTTTTGGTTAAGTTTCGTCGCCGTCGCGGTGATGATACCGATGGTTTGCCAATAGAAGGCAACGTTCCCTTAGAAATCTTTTGGACAGCAATTCCCACAGTGATTGTCCTCGGTTTGGGCATCTACAGTGTAGATGTTTTTAACCGAATGGGTGGATTTGAGCCTGCGGGTCATCCTCATTCAGCCGCTCATGTTGCTCATCAGTCGGGAACCGCTCTTGCAGCTACATTAAGCGATACCTCAGAAGCAACAACTGCCCCAACAATAGCCCCAACAATTGGTATTGGCGCGTCTCCCAAAAACCTAGATAAACCAGCCGATTTAGTTGTTGATGTCAAAGGCATACAGTACGCCTGGTTATTTAATTACCCTGATAGTGGCATCACCTCTGGGGAATTGCACATACCCGTCGGTGCTGATGTTCAACTCAACCTTTCAGCACAAGATGTAATTCATTCATTCTGGGTGCCAAACTTTAGGCTGAAGCAAGATGCGCTTCCCGGTATCCCTACCGAATTACGGTTTGTCGCCACTAAACCAGGTACATATCCCGTAGTTTGTGCTGAGTTATGCGGTGGTTATCACGGTTCAATGCGGACACAGGTAATTGTCCACACACCAGAAGAATATGATAGCTGGCGGACAGAAAACCAGATTGCTCAACAACAAAATATAAATCAAGTCGTTGCAGTTAATCCAGACGACTTATCAACATCAGAGTTTCTCGCGCCCCACACCCATGAGATGGGAATTAGTGCAGTAACTCTAGAGTCAGTAGTCATGAGTCATTAGTCATTGGTCATTGGTCATTGGTCATTAGTCATTCAAATGACAACGGACGAATGACAACGGACAAATGACAAACGACATAGACGCCCAGAGGGCGGCTTCCCGTAGGGTAGGACAAAAATATGACGCAGGTAGAATTTCCACGGAATACTCCACCAGAAGAAAATAAACCGAAAATGGTAATTGGCCACACCTCCCATCCGAAGGCGTGGAAATGGCAAGACTATTTTACATTTAATGTTGACCACAAGGTTATTGGTATCCAATACCTAGTGACGGCGTTTGTTTTCTATCTCATCGGCGGACTGATGGCTGTTGCTCTGCGTGTTGAATTAGCAACACCAGATGCAGACGTACTCGACCCCAATCTGTATAACGCTTTCATGACCAATCACGGGACGATCATGATCTTCCTGTGGATTGTCCCTAGCGCCATTGGGGGATTTGGTAACTATTTGGTGCCGTTGATGGTTGGTGCCAGGGATATGGCTTTCCCGAAGCTGAACGCGATCGCCTTTTGGTTAAATCCCCCAGCAGGTGCGCTCATTTTAGGTAGTTTCATTTTTGGCGGTTCCCAATCTGGTTGGACAGCTTACCCACCTTTGAGTTTGGTGACAGCACCAATCGCTCAAACTATGTGGATACTTGCGATCGTCTTAGTGGGAACTTCTTCAATTTTGGGTTCGCTGAACTTCGTAATCACCATTTTGATGATGAAGGTTCCTAGCATGAAATGGGATCAAGTGCCCTTGTTTTGTTGGGCAATCTTGGCTACCTCTCTGCTGGCACTTCTTTCCACACCTGTATTAGCAGCCGGTTTAGTTCTGCTGTTGTTTGACCTCAACTTTGGCACCTCCTTCTTTAAACCAGATGCAGGCGGTAACGTTGTAATTTATCAACACTTATTTTGGTTTTATTCTCACCCGGCAGTATATCTAATGATTCTGCCCATCTTCGGCATCATGTCGGAAGTAATTCCAGTTCACGCCCGCAAGCCAATCTTTGGTTATAAAGCGATCGCTTACTCTAGTGTAGCCATCTGCGTTGTCGGTTTGTTCGTCTGGGTACACCATATGTTTACCAGTGGCACACCCGGCTGGATGCGGATGTTCTTTACCATCTCCACTCTCATAGTTGCAGTTCCCACTGGCGTGAAGATTTTTGCCTGGGTTGCTACCCTTTGGGGTGGTAAAATCCGCTTCACCACGGCGATGCTTTTCGCCATTGGCTTGCTATCCATGTTTGTCATGGGCGGCTTAAGCGGTGTAACGATGGGAACAGCCCCCTTTGATGTTCACGTCCACGACACATATTATGTTGTCGGACATTTCCACTACGTTCTGTTTGGCGGTTCCGTGTTTGGCATCTACGCCGGCATTTATCACTGGTTCCCCAAAATGACCGGACGAATGCTGAATGAAAATTGGGGACGGGTTCATTTCGCCCTTACCTTCATCGGTACTAATCTTACTTTCTTACCCATGCACGAATTGGGTTTGAAAGGAATGCCCCGACGAGTGGCAATGTATGACCCCCAATTTATCGACCTCAATCAAATTTGTACCTTCGGTTCAATTGTTTTGGGGATATCGGTAATTCCTTTTGCCATCAACATGATTTACAGTTGGTTGAAAGGGCCTTTGGCTGGTGATAATCCTTGGCAAGCTTTGACCTTAGAATGGACAACTAGCTCACCACCCGCAATTGAAAACTGGGAAGTGTTGCCGATTGTCACTCATGGCCCTTATGACTACGGTCAGGAGCATAGAACTGAATTACAGTCATCAGCGACGCCGGAAGCTAGTGCTTAGTTCGTAGAGTGAGTGATGCGATCGCACTTAAAGTCACTAAAACTTCTAGTCATTAGATTTGAGAACTCGAAACTCCAAGCTTGGAACACGAAACTTCAAGCTTGGAACACGAACCCCCGAATTCAATAAACGGATGCCCGAATTCAATAAACGGACGCCCGAATTCAGAAAACGAACGCCCGAATTCAATAAACGGACGCCCGAATTCAGAAAACGAACGCCCGAATTCAGAACACAAAACTCGGAATTTTGAAAATTCCTGAACAAGCCGAGAGTTTGGCTAAACAAGGATTTTGGATAAAGAATGGAAATTTAGCTGGTTCATACTTCATTCTTTATTCAAGTTTCCACAACAGACAGAGTAGATCGTATTGTCAAAAAATCTATGACTATAGCTACAACCACGAGCGAAGATCACAGTACAGGACACGAAGAACATCCAGATTTAAGAGTTTGGGGATTGTTGACATTCCTCGCCTCTGAATCCCTGATGTTTGGAGGATTTTTTGCCACTTTCTTATTTTTCCGAGGTACTACAGCAGTTTGGCCTCCCGAAGGAAGTGAAGTAGAACTACTTGTGCCGACAATTAACACCATTATTCTAGTGTCTAGTAGTTTCGTGATTCACTTTGGTGATACGGCGATTAAAAAGAATAACGTCAAGGGAATGCAACTGTGGTATGCCATTACTGCAATCATGGGTGCAATTTTCTTAGGTGGTCAGGTTTATGAGTACTCAACATTAGGGTACGGACTGACTACCAATGTTTTCGCCAACTGCTTTTATATCATGACAGGGTTCCACGGTTTGCACGTTTTTGTGGGACTGTTATTGATATTACGCGCATTGTGGCGATCGCGTCTCCCTGGTGAATATTCTGCAACCAATCATACTTTCATCGAAATGACAGAAATTTACTGGCACTTCGTTGACATTATTTGGATTGTTTTATTCACTTTGGTGTACATTCTCACTTTGTTTTAACTTGGGCATTAGGCATTGGTAATTATTACTACTTTTTTACTATTGCCTATTGCCTACGCACAAAAAATTATTATGCAACTCGATGCAAACAGATTCTCATGGTTCCAGGTTCCAGAGGACATTAAAAACTTATTAGTTTTAGCTGCACAAAACTGGGATAACACATCAGAATCAGAAAAATATATTCAACAAGCTTTAGCACAAACTGGTGAAAATACAGATGTATTGGTAGCAGCATATAGATTTTTCTATTATAAAAATAATTATTCTCTTGCATTACAAACAACAATCAAATTATTAGATAAAATTAAAGAACTAGAAAAATTTCCTGATGACTGGGAGCAACTTAAGCCGATACTAGTCAATCGCAAAGAAGAACCACAAATTCGATTGTACTTAAATGCTTATGCTGCTTCTGGATTAGTACTAGCAAAGTTAGGAGAAATTGAGGAAGCAAAAGAAATCAGCACCAAAGTTAAAGAGATAGATGAAAAGCATGATTTTGGTGCTGGAATTCTCCTGGATATTTTGACACGTCCAGCTGAAGAAGATGATTAATTAGTCAATGCACTTCTCAACAAGAAAGAGTCGAGTTGAATAGAGACACGATTAATCGCGTCTGTAAAATAATCGATGCCCAATGCCCTTTTTGCGAAAAATCATGAACAATTGGTTATCTACCAGATCGTATTCCTCTTACTCCCTATTAGGAGCAGCTACTGATAGTAACTCTATCTTTCCTCCTGTCACGATACCTACTAAACTTCCTGTAGGTAATATTCCTAATGTCTCTCCAATCCTGATCATCCAATCTTCTCCGTTATCAATTTAAAAGTTATGAAAGGTAGAGATTGGCTACTAACGGGGGATGGTCAGCATCAAGCTTGTAAATCTGTAAGAGCATGGGATTTATTGAGAGAAAATTACCGCCTTTATCGATTTTTAACTGAGGTGGAAGATGTTCTCAATAGTGGGGATGATGAAGTCAGTTGTCTGCCAGAAATTCGGATGCTCGTAAGGTGCTTGATTGTAAATTCCTACTGGGTACGAAGTCAACAGTTAGAACCTTCGCCCAAAACGGGAACCTCTGTTTTACTCCTATACGATGAATTGGGTTTTCCCTTAACTGTGCAAACAGTAACATTTGCACCGGGAACCCGATCAAACATTCATAATCATGGGACATGGGGAATCGTGGCGGTGCTAAAAGGTCAGGAAAAAAATACTTTTTGGCAACGCACTAATAGCCCAGAATTTGAGGACAAAATTGAACAGACGGGAGAGCTAACTTTATTTCCAGGAGATATTATTAGCTTTACTCCCGATGCAATTCACTGTGTAGAAGCAGTGGGTGATGAACCAACTGTGACTTTTAATATCTACGGTGAAACCGATCCCAATGAGAGATTTGAGTTTGACCCGATTAAGTATAGTGCTAAAAACTTTTAGCATCACGCAGTAGGGATGCACAGCCGTGCATACGTGTCAACCTAACGTGAAACCCTTGTCAAAACGTGATATTTCAGTTCTCTGGCTTCCCATCACGATCTGCGTTACCCCACCCTAACCCTCCCCGTATGTATTGGGGAGGGAACTAGATTCCTTTTTCCCCCCTTTCCAAGACTACCGTGTACACAGAAGTCGAAATACCCCCCTTAATCCCCCCTTGCCAAGGGGGGAAACAAGAAAATCTATCTAGTTCCCTCCCCTTTGCAAGGGGAGGGTTAGGGTGGGGTAAAACCCAGATTAATCAGCTATTTCAGACTTGTGTGTACACCGTAGCTTTCCAAGGGGGGACTAAGGGGGGTAAAACGCCTGTGGAATAAGCGTTTGAGCTTAAGTTGACGCCAATGCACAGCCGTGCATCCCTACAACCGAATCGTATTCTACTAAGAGGTAGTTAAATGGCAAGAGTAATTTTCTATAGCAAACCAGGCTGTAAAGGTGGTACTAAGCAAAAAGTTTTGCTCACAGCTGCCGGTCATGAAGTGATACCATGCAATCTGCTAACAGAACCTTGGACAGTTGAGCGGTTGCGTTCATTTTTTGGCGATCGCCCCGTAGCCGAATGGTTTAATCCTTCCGCTCCCAAAGTAAAATCTGGTGAGGTGGTTCCTGAAAAAGTGGATGAACAAACCGCTTTGGCGCTGATGCTGAAAGAGCCACTGTTAATTCGCCGTCCTTTATTAGAAGTAAATGATCGCCGTGAGGTAGGATTTGATGTCCAAAAGATTGATACTTGGATTGGCTTACAAGCTGTGGATGAATCATTGCAAGAAATCAGCGACAAGCTGATGAAGCAAGATTTGCAAAACTGCTCCCACGGGCATGGTCATCATCACCATAATCATTAGGGTGGCTGTAACCATCATGGTGAACAACATCAAAAGCAAGCTAGCTTCAGTTATTAGACTTCTTCCATGAATCAAAAGCCCTCTCCCAAGCTTGGGAGAGGGCTTTTGAAATTGGCTCTAGTCTTTAGCTAACTTGTTGTTGGATGTGTAGTAAACCCTACTACCACTATCAGGTACAAAATGGCAGCTGACACATGAACGCCATAATGACTTCCAAATAGGTTCTTCCGACTTGTGGAAATACTCACCCATCACTGGTTTTATTGCCTCAGTTGCCTTCAGCAAATTGTAGTGAGGGATGTTAAGGAATATATGGTGAGCAACATGAGTACCAATATCGTGATGGATATGATTAACCAAACCATAATCACGGTCAATACTAGAAATTGCGCCTTTCAAGAAAGTCCAATCTTCTCCACGATACCAGGGAAGCTCTGGCTCAGTGTGGTGTAAAAATGTCACCAAATCTAGCCAAACTATAAATACAAGGTAGGGGACAGCATAATATTTCAGCAACCACATCCAACCCCATTGGTAGGTGAGGAAGCCAAGCAAACCTACCATACCAATCAAAAGTACAGTACTAGTGAGGACATCCCATTTTTCCGATGGTTTGAAAAGCGAACTGCTGGGCAAAAAGTGTGAGCCTTCTTTATTAGGAGAACGCTTAAACAAATACACAGGATAAGCCAAGAGAAAAATATAATATCTGCCGATCTTTTGGGCTAAAGGCATCTCCTTGTATTGTGATTCGCTTACAGGATACCAGCTTTCATCGTTATCGATATTGCCAGTATTTTTGTGATGGGTTCTATGGCTGATTCGCCAACCATGATAAGGAACAAGTATTGGTGTGTGAGAAAGATGTCCAATCAAATCATTCAGCCATTTATGCTTAGAAAAAGATTGGTGTCCGCAGTCATGCCCGACTACAAACAAAGCCCAAAACATCGTTCCTTGCATTAGCCAGAAAATCGGGAAGAAAAGCCAAGAATCCAGGTAAGAAGCAACTGCATAAAGCAGACTGATAATCAGGATGTCACGAAAAAAGTAAAAAAGTGATTTTGTTACATTGGGCTGAAAGCATTCAGCAGGAATTGCAGCTTTTAAATCTTGAAGAGTGAAAGGTAATTTAGTGGAATCCTCAGACGTTTCGTAGCCAGCAGGATTATTGAACGTGACGATATTTGATTGCACTGGATTCTTTTGTTGGATATAAATCGGAACTTTATTTGAGACAAGATAATCTCACCTCTAGGATGCCCACGAAGCTAGCGATCGCTAACACCAAAGAAGGGAAACTTTGGCAATTTACCTAACAATTTTTAGTTAGTAAAAAGTCGCCAAATTCTATTTAAACACAGCATTATAAACGCTCTCGTTAAATTTAAGAGCGTGAGTGTAGTCACAGTGCTATTTATCGCTGTGTATAATGTTCGTCGAAAGTCTTATAGCCAACGTCAGTTGTGTATAGTTGACACTGGTCTGTAATCTGTTTCATTAAAGGCCAAGAAAACTGACACTCATCATGTAGATAAGGCTCCCAATTTTCTTTGATGCTGCTGTAAGCTAGCCGCAAATTATAAGAAGGAATCGCAGTGGAAATATGATGAGGGACATGAACATTGATATCGTGGCACAGTATTTCTACCCAGCGCGGATAATCGCAATGAATAGTGCCAGCTAGCTGTGCTAGAGCTTCGTTCCACTTGTTCGCTGTCGTAAAAGGAACATCTGCGGCAGTATGGTGAACAATAGTAAAAGTACTCATCCAAAAATGGTAAATCATCCAGGGTACTAGCCAAAACTTGACAAAGCCCCAGATACCAGTTGTAGCGATCAGAAGCGGAAAAGCGATCGCAGCAAATACAACTACTACAGCCACAGAAAGCTTGATACTCGATTGGTCTTTAGTTTTGAAGTTCCGCCAATCAAAATGCACCACAGCCCAATGTCCAATGGAACCTACCCACCAGAACCGTTTACGCATGAACAGTTCAAAAGCAGACTGTCGGGTTTTATCCCAATCTTCAAACACTTCTGGTCTAATGGGATGCCAAGCATTGTCTTCATCCAGCTTGTTGGTATGAGTATGGTGATAATTATGCTTAATCCGCCAACTGTGAAAGGGGTAAATTAACGGCATCATGAAAAAATGCCCTACCAAATCATTTACCCAACGACGTTTGGCAAAAGACCGATGACCGCAATCATGGCCAATTACAAAAAAACCTGTTAAAGCAGTGCCCGTAAAAATCCAAGCTAGGGGCAAAAGAAACCAAGGAGTGATAATCAGGCTGTAATAGCCCAAGGCGACTGCCAAGACACTCAGCAGGACTTGTGTCCAAGCTTTGCGACGGTTCTGCTGAAAACATTCGCGTGGCAGGGTTTTGACAATATCTTTGAGCCGAAAGTCGGAATTACTAGGCTCATCACTTAGTTTCTGGCTATTAATTATTGATGTAGTCATGGACACCTAAAAAACAATAAACTCCTCCACCAAGTCACCAAAAAGTAACTTGCCGTAAAAATTCTTCACATTAGCGCTTCGGATTATAGCAACCTAACCGACACAAGCGCACCCGTAAGTAAATAGCTTTTTGAAAAGTTAGGAGTTAGAAGTGATCAATTATGAGTTAAAAAGGCTACACATCCTAACTCCTACCTCTTAACTAACTTTTGTTGGGGCCAACTTCACATTAGTAGCCAGACCAACTGCTTGTAACAATTGAACTGTCATCCAGGTTAAATCGATTTCCCACCATTCCAGCCCATGACGAGCTGAGTATTGAAAAGCATGATGGTTATTATGCCAGCCTTCACCGAAAACTAGTACGGCTACCCACCAGCAATTAGTCGATTTATCGCCAGAATCATAGCTCCGATAGCCAAATTTATGAGTCGCGCTGTTCACCAACCAAGTGCAGTGGTAAACCCAGACAATGCGAACAAAAATTCCCCAGACAACGAATGACCAGCCACCTAGAAGCAAAAGCAATACACCTAGAGCAACCTGGATCAAAATGAAATATTTTTCTAAAAACTGATAAACTGGGTCTTCGGCAATGTCTTTGGTGAAACGAGGAACATCAGCGTGAGCGGGACAGTAGTGAATCAGCCAATCCATGTGGCTCCACCAGAAGCCTTTATTAGAATCATGGGGATCGGCATCAGTATCAGAGTTTAAATGATGAATGCGATGTGTCCCGACCCACTCAATTGGGCCTCCTTGACACGAGAGTGTCCCAAAGAAAACCAGGAGATACTCTAGCCACTTGGGAGTTTGAAAACTGCGATGAGTAACAAGGCGGTGAAATCCGAGAGTAACTCCTAAACCACCTGTTATCCAGTACAGCAGGAAACCCACACCAACTGCTGTCCAGCTAAAGTTACCAGGAACAAAGGCAAATAAAGCGCCGATGTGCAGTCCAATGAAAAATAGGGTATTAACCCAGTTAACTTGAGGTTTGGTTGAAGTAGCAATTGTCATGCAGTAACCTGAATTTGAATTTTCCAGCCTAGTCTGCGCGATCTTAAAATCCGCATATCTATAATCTTAATTTTTTTGAACGAGGAACTGATGAACAGCTTAGAACAGCTGCGGCAAGCAGAACAGGCACTATTAGAGATTTTTTCTGGAATTGACGCTCAGGTCAAGCATAATCTAAAACGAGTGCTGGATGCTTTTCGTAATCACCGTGTAGGGACACACCACTTCGCTGGTGTAAGTGGTTATGGTCACGATGATTTAGGACGAGAAACTTTAGATAAAGTTTTTGCCGAAGTTATGGGTGCTGAAGCTGCGGCTGTGCGAGTGCAGTTTGTTTCGGGAACTCATGCGATCGCCTGTGCTTTGTTTGGTGTTCTCCGTCCTGGAGATGAAATGTTAGCAGTGGTCGGTTCTCCCTACGATACGCTTGAAGAAGTCATTGGTTTACGGGGTCAAGGTCAAGGCTCTCTTATCGAGTTTGGCATAAATTACCGTCAATTGGAGCTATCCCCAGAAGGAACTATAGATTGGCAAGCAATAAGAACTAGTGTGGCTGAAAACACTCGTTTAGTCTTAATTCAGCGCTCTTGTGGCTATTCTTGGCGTCCTAGTTTATCAATTGCCGATATTGAAAAAATCGTTCACTTAGTCAAACAGCAAAATCCGAACACCGTTTGCTTTGTAGATAATTGCTATGGCGAATTTATTGAAACAAAGGAACCTACAGCCGTAGGTGCTGATTTAATGGCGGGATCATTGATTAAAAATCCTGGTGGCACCATTGTCAGTGCTGGCGGTTATGTAGCCGGTCGCGCCGACTTAGTGGAAGCATCCGCTTGTCGCCTCACTGCTCCCGGTATTGGTAGTTATGGTGGTGCTACTTTTGACCAAAATCGCCTGCTGTTCCAAGGCTTATTTCTAGCGCCGCAGATGGTAGGAGAGGCGATCAAAGGGACTTATCTTACTGGTTATGTATTTGATAAACTCGGTTATCCAGTAAATCCTGCTCCCCTAGCTCCCCGTGGAGATGTAATTCAGGCAATTAAACTCGGTTCTGCCGAAAAGCTAATTGCTTTCTGTAAAGCCATACAACAGCATTCTCCTATCGGTTCCTACTTAGATCCTATTCCAGATGATATGCCAGGTTATGAGAGCCAGGTGGTCATGGCTGGGGGGACATTTATTGAAGGGAGTACTTTGGAATTATCAGCAGATGGGCCAATGCGCTCGCCATATGTAGTTTATTGCCAAGGAGGGACTCACTGGACTCATGTGGCGATCGCCTTGGAAGCTGCGATCGATGCAATCGGCACTAGTGGTTTGTGATTAAGGATTGGGTTGGTAACGCTCAACTATATATCGACACAGGAAAAAAATCTTTATTTACCGACAACATAGGGGAGAAAAGCCCGTCTCACTTCGGATGCACCCAACAGACTTGGCTCGATCGTCGCTGTAAACCAGGATGGATCGCCCTTTAGGAAATGGGCGTGGAGATCGACAAATTGCCCATAGCGATTAGCGATTTCTTGAATTGCAGTGTTCATACGCTGGAGGTTCTTGCGGGCGATCGCCGACTCAACCCCTACAAAGTTGCGCCTGTCATCTCCAAAGGTAGGATCGTACACATTACCAAGCACAACGGGGCGAATTGGCAACTGCTGTACAAATGTGTCCAAAGTATTGGCAAAAGTTGCGATCCCTGCACCAGTATCTTGAATTAATCCCCGCAGTAGATCGTTACCACCGATAGTGATTAGTGCGATCGCCTTTCCTTCCACCCGCAATTGGTGAGCCTGAGAAGGCAACCCATCAACCGTTGCACCATCACGCGCACGATGTTGCAGTTGAGCAGACCCACGTGAAGTTAGATCCTGACCTTTAAATTCGGGAAACAGGCGATCATCATTCTGGACGAGGAGTTGCCCTGGATGAACACCAAACTCGTTATATCGTCCGCAATCTAAAATTGAGTCGCCAAAGGTATATAGCGTCACCATTTCTTGCTCCCGTCGATTGCAGCCAAAGAGAGTTAGGACACTTGTCCCGCCAAATACTTGAATAAAGTGTCGTCGCGTAGGTCGAAACGCAGCCATTACACTCTCCTGTTTGTCCGACCCTAGCATGAGGAGATGATAGACGATATGAATCAGAAGATGGATTTGCGGTTACAAACCCTGAATCTCGGAATACTTTTTGCACTGGTTGCAACCCATCTCAACGTTGAGCCATTAGAACTTCAGCTTGTGCGATCGCTACAGGTAAACATAATTCTTCATTCTGGGTAGTTGCTGGGCAGAAGGATTTCAAGCCTATGACACAATTAGAAAAATAAGATGGAACTACTGTCACAAATCCTGCTCTGAACAGACAGGGCTTGTAAGAGAAAGACTAACCACCCTTCAAATACAAGACTAAAACAGTGTCTAGCTTGTAGGTTCACAACCTAAACTGAATAGGTACGTAACTTTGAAGCGATTTTGAACGGAAATAAGTTGTGACTAAGATTAAAGGCTTGAAAACTGAAAGTCAACGTATTTTAGAACATTTGTTCGGTAGACAGGAGAAGGGCGAGTAATGAGCGATCGCTACACCACAACTACTGCACGTCTAAATGTCTACACCCAAGGTCAAGGATTCCCAATTTTGGGCTTACATGGTCATCCTGGTACTGGTCGTAGTCTTTCTGTCTTTACCAATCATTTATCAAAACGCTACAAAACTTTTGCCCCTGATTTACGCGGATACGGCAAAAGCCGCTACAACGCCAATTTTGACATGAATGACCATTTGACTGATTTAGAAGCGCTTCTAGACCGCTTGCACATTGAAAAGTGCTTAGTATTGGGATGGTCACTTGGTGGCATTTTGGCAATGGAGATGGCATTACGTTTGCCAGAGCGCGTTACTGGGCTGATTTTAGTGGCGACAGCTGCAAAACCCCGTGGCAGTCATCCTCCTATTACTTGGCAAGATAATTTATATACTGGCATTGCTGCCTTGTTGAACTATATAAAACCGAGTTGGCAATGGAATATTGAAACTTTTGGTAAGCGATCACTTTTCCGCTACCTAATCCAACAACATACATCTACCAGTTACAATTACATCGCCAAGGAAGCAGTACCGGCTTATTTGCAAACCTCCCCTGCTGCTACTCGTGCGCTCTATAGTGCAATTCAATCAGGATACAATCGGCTTGTAGATTTAGAACAAATACAATGTCCTAGTTTAGTACTTGCTGGTGAAAAAGACCGCCACATCACATCTGATTCCAGCTTACAAACTGCTCAACACCTTAACAATTCTCAGTGGCAGTGCTATCCCAACACCGCTCATCTTTTTCCGTGGGAAGTTCCCCAGCAGGTGCTAAATGATATTGATCGTTGGCTGAAAGAACATCCGCAGGTAGTTGAGAGTCAATAGTCCAAATATTTAAAAAATTTTGACTATTGACAACGAAGAAGAAATGGAGAGAGAAGATGTGGTGACGCAATGAGTGAAAAAGACGCAATAACCCCCGATAAAAGAATTTTCTGTGTCTCCATGTCTTTGCGTCCCCGCATCAGAACATCCTTTTCATTCTCTGGCCTAACTTACAATTTGACCGCCAAAGGCAGGCTGTACTTTGCGGTCAAATCTTTCCCCCAAGTCGTCAGCAATTGTTAAGTTACTAGGTTTGCAGCGCTTGACATTCACAACAATTCCCTGCGCTCCTTCGATCTCCAAATCTTCTATGTATCCTTTGCTTGCTAATGTTGCATCAGAAGAACTTAGAAATGGCCCGAAGTAATACGTGCAACGGGGATTCTGTGTGACAATCTCTACCCACCAAGCCAAGCCGATGTAGTCGAATGTGTTAATTAACACTTCCTTGAGGTTATGCCAAATGGTTTTCATGGTTTTAGCCGATTTATAAACGTCTACAGGGTGTTAAACGATATGCTGCTTTATTATCTTTTACATTTCTTTATACTCTGTTACGTTATTTTTTCAAAGAGATTTTTTGTAATTTATCTAAGTGCAGGGTATTTAGCGATCGCTGGCGATAAATCTCATAAAGCGCCATACCCGCTGCTACAGAAGCATTCAGGCTGGGAGTCTTACCCTGTAGAGGAATCGATACTAAAAAATCGCAGGAGCGTTGAGTTAACATACTCAGACCTTCACCTTCTGAGCCGATTACCAAAACGATTGGGCCAGTGAAATTGACTGTATGCAAAGGTTCGCTGCCACTTGCAGCAGTACCGTAAATCCAAAAGCCAGCTTCTTTTAATTCTTCTAAGGAGCGGCTGAGGTTGACAACTCTAGCTACAGCAAAATTTTCTAAAGCGCCTGCTGCCACTTTCATGACAGTGGAAGTGATCCCAGATGCCCTTCTTTGGGGAATTACCAATCCTTGAGCGCCTATTGCTTCGGCAGTACGAATTATTGCTCCCAAGTTGTGGGGATCGGTAATTCCGTCAGCTACTACAATTACAGCATCAGTTACAGATTTGCATTGCTCAATTAGATCGGGCAATTCCATGTAAGCGTAGGGAGCAATTTGTGCTGCCACACCTTGGTGATTAGCGCCGTTGGTGAGATAGTCTAAACGTTTGGGTTCAACCTCATCAATAACTGTGCCATTTTCCTTTGCTTGCAAGAGAAAATGGTGAAAGCTGGGATCGTACCGCAGACGGGTAGTAATCCAGAGACGGTTGAGATTGCGCTGATTTTGCAATGCACTCAATACTGGATGACGACCGTAGATGAGATCGTTATCTTCTTCTGTCGGTGTAGATACAGACGGCTGGGAGAAGTTGCTATTTTGTTGTCGCGAGTTCCCATAATTGGGGTTGCTATCTATTTTCCTGGAATTGCGATTCGGATTAACAACAGAGATGGTGTTGCCATCTACTTTTCTGGGGTTGTGAGTTGGATTCGCACCAGATGTGGGTTTGCTATCTACTTTCCTGGGATTACGAGTCGGATTCGCACCAGATATGGGATTGCTATCTACTTTTCTGGGATTGCGAGTCGGATTCGCAACAGAAATGGGGTTGCTATCTATTTTCCTGGGATTGCGAGCCGGATTAGTAATAACACGTTTACCTTTAATTTTTACGGGTTGTCCCCGATTTGGTTCGCTAGAAGTCTTGACTTTTTTGGGTTTATCCTGCATTTGAGTTATGAATATAGCGTATGGTTGCTCGTTCCGATTACCTCAATTTTTTGAACCTAATCTAGTGTTGTGGCTACTGCGAAATTGAGTTTTCACTCTTTTTCTAGATGAAGTATTTGCAACAGCTCGGTTAGACGTTGGTAATCGGTGATATATAAGTAGCCTATTAAAGTTTCTAGACTAGTTGCCTGTTGATAAATTTCGGGATTAAGTCGCTTAGGGCGTCCTGTTGCGGCGTTTCTACCCCGTCGGACAATTTCTAATTCGGTATCCCTGAGATGAGGAATTAGCGATCGCAAATGTAGCGCTTGTGTTTCTGCTCTTACCTGCTCCACTACCAGACGATGGTAAATTTCTGACCGCTGCAATGGCAGCAGATAGGACATTCTAACATACAACTCATAAATTGCATCCCCTAAATATGCTAAAGCACTAGGAGAAATTTGTTGCACTTGCGAGAGGGAAATCTGTTGGAATGGCCCTGTGGTTGCCAAGAGTGCTTCAGTCCAAGACAAGCTCTGTTTGGGAGTTTCATCTTGTCCATCTAATAGCTCTTCCTCCTGTGACTTCACAAATAAATCATTCCTTGACGGGCTACATTTGGCAGGCATTCTTCGCAAAGACTGATTTTTCTGAAGTATGCCGTGATAGTATACTTAGCATAATCAATACTATCAAAATTACTTCCTAATTTCATCTTTTTGATTGAGAGTTGGCATTTAAAATCACCCTGATGTCAACATCTATAAACCAAATTTCGCCTACTTCTTGTGGTCTGGGCCTAAGATAGGGTAAAATTTTAACATCAAATTCACCCTTTTACTTGGTAGCATTGTGATGCTTACGGAGTAAACGACAACTTTTAACTATACAGCATCAAGTCAAATCTATCTATAAACAAATCTGCTGGCTTTGTATTTCTTACAACAAATATCTCAGACTTGATTATTTATCCAATATTCTAGCCAACGATTACATACCCAATACACACCCAATAAATTGGGTCTCTATATCTTTAGTTTTTACTCAACTTTAAACATAATAGCTCAACTGGCTTTATGCCTCTCCCACAAGGAGAGAGGTTTTCTGCCAGAAGTTTTAAAAATTAAGCTATCTGAGATTGAATCTGGATAGCTAAATTTACCTCTCAGATCGAGCAATCAAGACTACTTGACGTTTTCTAGAGCGTCTTCAACTGATTTTTGCAGGGAGAGAAACTTCTCTAGGCGAACAAGCTTGACCGTTTGAGTTACGCGGGCATTCGTGACAATTTGCAAAGTGCCATCAGCAGTTTGAGCTTGCTTGGCTAGCTGCACGAGAGCACCCAAGCCAGAGCTATCAACAAAGTCAATTTGTGAGAGATCCAAAATAATGTGCTTAGGGCCCTCGTCTATCTTGCTGCCAAGTGTCTTGCGAAATGTCGGCTCAGAAAAAGCATCTAACAAACCTGTGAGGCGGAATAGCTGGCAGTTATCCCGGACTTCACGAGTGCCCCTCAGGCTAACGGTTAGATTCAGTGGCTCAGCAATAATTCCCTCCTCATGAGTTAAAGTGAACGCTCAAGTATAGATGGTTTTTGAGCAAGTTGTCTACAATCTGTTGAAATAGGGGATTGGGCATTGGGCATTGGAAAACTTTTCCCCAGTCCTTAGTCCCCGATCCCCCATTTGCATTTTGCTATTTTTATTTAATCCTAGATGCGACAACTTGACTCTTGCTTTTTGCTCTAATTCCAAATTAAAAATGCATAGTTCAAAAAGAATTCTTTCATTTTGAATTTTTTATTTTTAATTTTGAATTCCCTGGAGGGGTTGACGTGCTGTTCGCATGGCTTGAATAAATTGCTCAAACAAGTAATCAGCATCGTGTGGGCCAGGACTAGCTTCTGGGTGATACTGTACGGAGAATACAGGTAGAGATTTGTGCCGTACTCCGGCAATGGTGCGATCGTTTAAGTTTAGGTGGCTAATTTCTACAACTGTCGTAGGTAAAGAATCTGGGTCAATTGCAAAACTATGGTTTTGGCTGGTAATTTCTACTCGTTGTTGTAAACCGGCAGGCTGATTCAAACCACGATGACCAAATTTGAGTTTATAGGTTTCTGCCCCTAGTGCATGACCTAAAATTTGGTGTCCCATACAAATACCAAAGATGGGTTTTTCACTTAACAGGAGTGCTTTGGCAGTTGCAATCCCTTCAGTGACGGCAGCAGGGTCGCCAGGCCCATTAGAAAGAAACACACCATCTGGATTGTATTTGAGAATTTCTTCTGGTGGTGTATCAGCGGGTACAACAATTACCCGGCAACCATAACTGACTAAGCGACGTAAAATATTGCGTTTTACACCAAAGTCAAGGGCAACAACGGTAAAGGCTTCCCCAAGATTTTCCCCAGCCTCCGAGTTAAATTCCCAAGCTGGAATTGTGGGATCAGACCATTCATAAGCCGTTGGGGTGGTGACTTCACGAACCAGATTCAATCCTGCCATGTTGGGGGCTGCTAGTACCTGCTCTAGCAATTCCGCTTCATCGAGAATGGTTGTAGAAATGCCACCGTTCATCGCTCCGAACATCCGAATTTTGCGGGTGAGGGCGCGGGTATCGATGCCGTAAATCCCTGGTATTTGGTTTTGTTTGAGGTAGTCAGGTAAAGTTTGTGTCGATCGCCAGTTACTTGGATGATGACAAATATTCCGGGCGATCGCACCCCGCACTTGGGGCCCATCTGATTCTTCATCTTCGAGATTGACGCCAGTATTCCCCAATTCAGGATAGGTAAAAATCACAATCTGACCGCGGTAACTAGGGTCAGTCAGAACTTCTTGATAGCCTGTCATGCCAGTGTTGAACACCACTTCTCCGATCGCGGTTCCCGTCGCACCAAAAGACCAACCGCGATAAGTGGTTCCATCTGCAAGGACAAGTAAAGCTGGTATTGAGTCAGTCAGGGGCATAGTAGATTGGGCAGTGGGCATTGGGCAGTGGGCATTGGGGAGCCACTGCGGTCTTGGGGTCTCCCCAAGTGGAGCAAGTGGCGTCATTGGGCATACTCTTTCTTATTCCCTATTCCTTATTCCCCAATACTGCGATTGTTAATTATCCCATGAGTTGGGCAATTGGGAGTTTTAAAGATAGTTAATTAAAATTAAAAAAGAATTAAAGTAGCGGGAGTGGATTTGGCAAAGCTTGGGCAGTTAAAATTAATTATGCTTCAGTCTTTTTTATCCCGTGCAACCCTAATTTTTGTATCAAGCACTCTAGCGGTTTTGTGCGTTGCCTGTAGTGAAGACAAACTGAACACCGCTACTGGTGGCGATGAGCAACCTACGCCAATTGGGGATCTAGCACCAGTCCAGCCTACCGTTAAACCAGTAAGACCAGCAGCTACCCCAGAAGCGCAGCCGCTAGATCCGTTTGAAAGTGAACCAAGTCTTTTTGAGATGGGACGAGACAAAGCTGTTGGCGCTTGGAGTATCAGCCAATCGGCTCAATCCCCAGATGATTGGAAATTGGTGGCGAGTCAGTATCAGGAGGCGATCGCGCTGATGCGAAAAGTGCGGCGACAAAGCCCAGAATTTGCGATCGCTCAAACCAAAATCACGGAATATCGCCGCCAAGTTCAATATGCCCAACAGCAAGCTAATCCTCGCCCTGTTGCAGTTAGAGAACCTCAGAAAATAGTCGTTGTTGTTCCTCAGAGAGAAACCACACCAAAATTAACTTTACCTCCACGAGAAACAAAACCGTTATCACCAGAGCCAGCTTTGCCGTCATCAGCTGTGGTGATTCCCGATGAAGCAGTATTTACAGCGCCGATAAAAAGACGAATTGGTGGCACGCCAATTGTGGAAGTTACCTTTAATGGTCAGCAACAATTTGAGATGATTGTGGATACGGGAGCAAGTGGCACTGTCATCACCCAAGAGATGGCTAATGCTTTGGGAATCGTCACAGTGGGAAAAGCTAAAGCAAATACCGCAAGTTCCAGAGCGGTAGAATTTCCTGTAGGCTATGTTAATTCGATGGCCCTTGGCGGGGTAGTAGTGAATAGAGTAGCAGTAGCGATCGCAGGTGCGGAGCTAGATACTGGACTTTTAGGACATGACTTTTTTGGCAACTACGATGTCACCATTAAGCGTAATGTGGTAGAGTTTCGTCCGCAATTGCGATCGCAAATCAATTCCCCAGAAACTCAACCAACTGCTCCAACTTCGTCCAAGCAGCCCCACTTTGTAGGATATCCTTAGCGATTTTAATCCCCTCGGCGTGATCGAGGAATGCGATCGTACCCGCTACTTGCAGTGCCAACGAAGCATTTAAAGCAACTGCGTCCTGTTGCGCCTGAGTTCCCTTACCTTGGAGTACAGCCTTGAGAATCTCCGCATTCTCTTGGACATCGCCACCCCGAAGCATACCTATGGGAGCAGGTGTTAGATCCAAATCTAGGGGATTAATGGTAGTTAACTGCACTTCTCCATCTGATAACACCGCCAAGTCAGTTTCATCTCCTAACCCAGCTTCATCAAGTTTTTCTCGCCCGTGCAGCACAATCGCCTTTTCCTTGCCCAAATTCTGTAAAGCTTCGGCAACAGTTGCCAAAAGTTTGGGAGTAAATAAGCCCACCACCTGCCCAGTTGGACGCAAGGGATTTACTAACGGCCCGAGCAAATTAAAAATTGTTCGCACCCTCAAAGTCCGCCGTAATGAAGCAACCGCCTTGAGTGCTGGATGCCAACCAGGGGCAAACAAGAAAGTGATCCCGATTTCTTGTAGTGCGGCTTGTACTTTTTCACTAGAGGCACTCAAGTTTACACCCAAGGCTTCCAATACATCTGCACTCCCCGTGAGACTTGAGGCTGAACGATTGCCGTGTTTGGCGACAGGTATACCAGAGGCTGCGGCGACAAATGCAACGGCTGTAGAAATATTAAAGGTTGATGAACCATCTCCACCAGTGCCACAGGTATCTATTACAGTGCTGAGTGGTGTTAGCGGTAGCGGGGCGTTTAGCCCGTGCTGAGTGCTGAGTGGGGAACATTGAGATTGTAATACCTCCGCCATGCCGGTCAACTCGTCGGCAGAAATGCCTCTAAAGTTCAGCGCTGTTAAAATAGCCCCTGATAACTCTGGAGGAACGGCTTCACTGAGCCAACCTTGCATCAATTCAGCAGATTGAGTACGGGACAAGGATTGGCCATCTATTAATTGTTGCAGCAGGACATACCAGCTAGCAGAGGCTTCTTGAGCAGGGATTGAGGAAGTTACCATAGCTAAGATTTGTATGTTGTAACTATATTGAGAGCTATGGGGTTATCCTACCGGAAAACTGGAAGCTATCAAAGTTAGGTTTAAATCTCAAGGCTTAATTGCAAAGCTGGATTAGCAAGATCCTGAACTTGTGATTTTTTCTCCAAATCAAGTTTAACTTCGTAATTAGTAATGAATAACTCTTTTCCTTTAGCCGCACCACTCTGCTTATAGTTATTCATCCCATACTGTAATTCCCACTCTGAAATATTAGCCCATTGAAAATTTTCTCGAATGTGCAATGAGTCATCGTAGGTAATTAGCCAGCGATAATGACATTGTTGCAAAAGGTTAGCAAATCTCTGATGTTCAAAACAAGTGTGCAAGTCACCATCTTTCCCGTATAGTTTTGATTTTGTAGCACTAAAATATGGTGGATCTAAAAATAAAAATACATCTTCCCCTTTTGATTTTAATAGGTGGCTGTAATCCAAATTAGTAATTTGGATATTTTCTGATAGAATATTTTCTAATTTTTCTAGCCGTTCTATTGAAGAATCAGTAAATCTTTTATAAAAAGCTTGTTCAGAAAAACCTCCTGATTCTACAGTTCCTGAAAAAGTAATTCTATTGAGTACAAAAAAGCGAACTGCTCTTTCTAAATCAGATAAATTATTTATATCTACCCTAGCTAATTCTGTAAAGAGTAATTTTCCATCTGTATATTTGACTTTAATATGTCGAATTTCTTTAACTAATTGAGTTATATCAGACTGGGCAAATTTCCAGAACAAGAAGAGTTCGCGGTTTAAATCGTTAATCCAAATCTTGATATGAGGAAACTTTTGTCTTAAATAAATAAAGACAGAACCACCACCCACAAAAGGTTCTCGGAATTCAGAAAAGCTATCTGGCAAGTATTTAACTATTTGATTTATTGCTTTTGACTTACCACCAGGATATCGGAGAGGACTTTTGATAATCATTTACGGACATCTTCATTTTAAAACTGATACTTGTTTAGTGCTTGTATCAGCTACAATTTCTGGAAAACTATCCCAAGTTCTTCCATCAAGTTCTCTGCCATATTTTTTCTTTTGAACCCCTCCCCATTGTTTAAAGAAAAATGGCACATCAGCTTGGATACATTGCTCTCTAATATCTCTTACCCATTCAATGTTCATAGGACGAGCGCCTACACCAGATTCTCCACCAACAATAATCCAATGTAGCTCATCTAAACAAAGCGTTAAAGAACCTAAAAGAGGCTCACAAGATAAAAACCTAGTTTTCGCAGGAATCTCTTTTAAAATTTCACTTCTCCATACCCAAGCTTGAGATTCAATACTTACTCCAGCCCAAACATTAGGAGGCCACTCCTTTATGCAATTAGCTATTTTAAGCATCCTTTGCGGACGTTTAGTCAATACCTGAAACTGATGCCAACTAGCTTCTTTCATGACATGAAAGACATCTTTGATAAACTCTTCTGAAATATCATCAAGGAATAAATCACTCATGGAATTAACAAAAATTAGGCGAGGTTTTTTCCATGAAAGAGGCATTCTTAGTCTTTCATTCCAAGTTTTTACATCAAAACCTTGTTCGTAGGGATGACCAGCAACACCTCGCCACCGTTCTGCAAAACGTTCTGCATAACAATTTTGACAACCAGGACTAATTTTATGACAGCCAGTGGTAGGATTCCATGTAGCTTCTGTCCATTCTATTGTTGAAGATACTGACATAGAATTTTACTTCCCAATTAAACTAGCTTTACTATATTAGTATTATTGTACTGCTCTGATGTAATTATTCAAAGTTAAATTACCTCTTGCGCCCAATTCTTTAGCTTCTATAATATTTTTTTTATGAAAATCCAATAAGATTTCTCTATACTTAGGTCTACTTAAATAGCCTAGTTTGCCAATTTCAAGAATAACAAGACTTATTACGTCTTTCAAAGCTATCCAATCTTGATTATTTCTTCGTAAAATTTCAATAATTTCAGGTTTAATTATTTCAACTCTCTCATCATTTTCGCGTTCCCATGATTGAGTCAAAAATTTATGATTTTTTCCACTTTTGTCATCTTCAAAGAAAAGCAACCTATTTTCTTCACAAAAAAATTCGTTTAAAAATTCACCAAAAGCCTTCCTTGGATGGTTGCTACCAACTACAATATTGTACTGCGGTCTAGGATCATTGTATGTCTCCTTTATTTCAAAACTAGCCACTCCTTTAAAACTACTTTCTTTTTGAAGTCTAGACTTAAAGTAATCAAGCGCCCACCTTTCAAATTTTTGTTTTTGCTCTTGATCTTGGCATTCTAGCCACTTGCGTTTCCACTCTAAATCAGAATTATGGCCTAATAAGTTAGTTAAATTTTGTGTATATGTTTCGGCAGTTTTCTGATCTTTGGAATTTTTATAGCTTTTTTTATATAAACCTGCATGACGGGCTACTGCGCGGTTATGAAACAGTAAAAATAATTCTCCTTTATATTTACTGACGTAATCGGCAATAGAACATATTTGCTCAAAAGTTACTCCCTTAACTCCAAAGGCATCTAGAAAAAATAACGTTGGGTATTCGTCCAATTCATTCATTATTTGAGTCAACGCTTTGTCAAATCTTTGAGGGTCATAAACTTTATAGGACAATCCTTCACCTATTAAATTACAATTACTCTTAAGTTCTTGGTTAAGGTCTTTATCTTCCTCAGTAAAAAAACATCTTAAAGTAACACGTTCTTCAAGACCGAATACTTTAGCACATTTAAGAGCTATCAAAGGCGAACCGTCAGTATCCAAAAGTTCAGTGTTATATCTCTGCCAAAACTTCGATTCATCTACAAAGTTTTCAATACCAATACCTTCATCATATTTGCCTGCTCCTGCAAAACCATCAACATAGTTAATATACATAGATTGATAGGGTTTGCTACCGCCCAAATTATAGCAATGAGCCTGTATATATTTCAGCATTATCCTATGTTTTGCTGCTGACCAAGGTCTTTTACGAGCAAAAAATTTATTTGAATCTTCTGGTTGCTGATCAAATAGAGATAATTGTTTTACTGACATTGCTGAACCTTATGAAGTAACAAAATATCTGATGACTTTGCACTAGGTTAGCAAATATAGGCAAAGCTGGTAAAAATTGCAACAAGTCTCTAAAAATTTCCGTACCAACCTGCTAAATGGAGTGATCGCAAACCTGCCATCATGAAACTACGTATCCTTAATATCTCTTACTGAAACTGAATTTTATCTAGAGTTTATATTGCAATTTCGTAAAAACCTGTTACATTACTTTACAGGCAGTAATAACTGTTACAACATAAAAGCTCGGAGTATTATTTATGGCAGACGTTAAGAAGACTACGGCTTCGGTTCCAGAAGATCCTAATGCTTTACGCTGGGGCTTCACTCCTCAAAGCGAAAATTGGAATGGTCGTTTTGCAATGATCGGTTTTTTATCTGCCGTTGCGCTTGAAGTGTTTTCTGGTCAAGGGATTTTACACTTCTGGGGCATTTTATAGATTTAAACGTTTTTACCTTCATTAGATTATGAGGCAAGGCGGGGATTAGTAAAATTATCTGTCTTGCCTCATAATCTCAAGAATTAGAAAACTCGCCAGCAACTAGCGTGATGAGCGAAATATTACACGACCTGGAGATTCTTCTTGATTGATTCGCGCATATACTCGAAGGCAAGTTAAGACTTCGCCAGGAATACCACCACAGTCTAGTTGTAAGTCATCCTTGGATGAAGCACAGATATCTGCATAAAGTCCCGATAATTGGCGAATTCGCACTTCATTACCTGCATTATTTGCTTCATCAACGACTTTCTTCAAAATGCGCCGTGATTCATGTTGTAGCTTTCCCCACCAAGAATAGCGTTCAGCCGGTGGTACAAATACTAGGGAATGTATTGCTTCATCCATGTCAATCCAAGCACGAAGAATTGACAGGGGATCGGTGTTTTTCTCTGCTTTTTGGGTGCGTTGGAAGCGATCGCTTAAAGCATCAATATATTGATCGCGCTGTTCTGGTTTAGAGTGTAAGGAAACGACATCGAAGCTAAAAACGCTCTTTAAAGCATGATGTAAATCTGGGTCTATTTCGATAAAATTCATATATAAAAATAGGAATGCTGCTGGTAAATCAGATGCATTACCTTGGGGAATTTTAGAAGTTGAGAGTGCCTGTTGATACAAGGTCAATCCCTGAGTTTGAACAGTACCACTAAGACCGGGGTAGATAATTTCATCGCGGATAAAGGGAAGCTGAAAGAGATTAGAATTATCTGCGATCGCACCAACTTCTTGGGCTAAATCTAAGGTGCGCGATCGCCAAGTTACAGCCAAATCCTCTGGGACTCGCAGCAGTTTGCGTTGAATCTCATTCCACAAATCAGAGTCTGTTTGGCTTTGCAGTTGGGAATTACCCAGATAATAACTGAGTTCTGAGTCGGAATCGAAAGCTTCTCGAAGATGACTTAGTTTTAACTCATCTGGCGCATCTTCCCAACCAGTATTTTGCTGTGGCGGTGCAGGTTGTAACAGACTATGAAGTTCTTGCAGCACCTCATCACATATTTTAGATCCTGGATCTAGTGGAAATTCGGCGCGAGCCTGATTTAAACTAGCCTCTAATCCATACAAACTAAACCGCAGTAATTGGGCTAACTCCGAGTTTTCTATCTCTAATAATTGACGCAAGTGCTGCATGAATCTCACCTCCAAATATTTTCGTAGCGAATAAAACTTGGCAAACCTCTGCGCCCCTTTGCGTTTAAAAATCTTAATTTTTTTAACGCAGAGGAACGCAAAGTTTCGCGCAGAGGAACGCAGAGGTTTAATGTATGCCGCAAAAGGGATCGCGTTCTTTATCAACTTCATTAGGTTGTAATTCTAATTCAGCACGGTAAACACATCCTTCTTCTTTGAGGCATTCTTGATTTTGTGATGTCCAGTAAGGTACTTCACCAGCGTGCATTCTTAGAATACCTCGATCATCGAGAGTTACACGATATTGGCAAGGATAATCTGTTGTCACATCTGGTTTACTGAGTGCGCCAATTCTTATCCATTTTTTGCTGTTGGTTTCGGCATCTGTTTGATAAACATAGAAGGTGTGCTGGCCAGTTTGTGGGAATGGAGGTAAGGGATTACTAATTAACCCAATTCCTGGTTGCGTCACCCCATCGCGCAAATAATGAAATTTGTGAAACGTTTTACTACCATCATTTCCGACTTCAAATACAAGATGATAAGCATCTGGTTGATCGACAGTTGCTGACTCAATCACATTGACAGCAATATCACCATCATTTAAGTCTTTATTGAAGCGTTCTACAGCAATATTCCAATTCAATTTCCCATTAGCAAATAGTGCTGAAGTTTCTGAAACTACCGATTCTAAATCAATACCAGAAAGATCAATCAAATAATGAGGATTTCCTTGACAAAGCAATACGTTAAATTCGAGGGTTTGGTCAATCTCAAACTGGACTTTGATTTTTTTCAGAAATTCTACTTCTGGCATTTCCAGTTGATTCATCAGGTTTTTGCCGTCAAAGCTTCCCCATAGTCGTAAATCTCCTTCTTCGTAATCTTGACGGTAGATAATATTAGTTAATTGTATGCCTTGCCAATGAGTACGAACTTTAGCAACAGTTTCCCAAGGTGCGAGTTGATAGAGTTCTTGTCCAGCTTTGAATATAGTTAGTAAATCGTTGCTTTGGGTTTTGCGTTTGAAGTTGCAGGGCAAATAATAAAACAGGTTTTTGACATCAATTTCTAGCTGGTTAGCTCCCTTACGCAACAAGCTTTTAGACTCTTCTGGATCGAATCTCAGTCTTCGTAACTTTTCGGCATAGCAAGCACCGGCAGAAGTGGCTAGCTTGGTAAATTCCAACACAAAGGTAATCCGTTCTGGATTCCAGACAAAATACGGAGACTTACTAAATTCTTGGTAGATTTGGCGCTGTACTACATCTAAGTTACAAGTTTTACCAGACAAAATTAACCAATCAACTTTTTGGGAATTCCAAGAATCTTTGGTGAGATCGTCGGGACGCAAACGACTTTCCATTAATCCTTTAGCAATTCCGATCGCTTCTTTAATTCCAGATGCGGCGGCTCGTTCAAATTGCCGATTATCTAAGGTGATGCAGATGTTATTTGGATCTTTGACTTGTAATTTAATGGCGCTTTGGGTAAGCAATTCGGAAATTTGCTGCTCAGAAAGTGTGAAGGTTAATAGAGAATTCTCTGCTGGTGGCTTTTGCCCAAGTTTGAGTTTAGCTGCTTCTGCATAATCCCAGAGAATATAAAATGATTGCAGACGTTGTGGTGATTGTTGCCAACGGGTGGGCAATACTTTCTCGGCTGTATCTAGGGCATCTTTGTAAGCAATATCGCCTTCAGGATTCTCTTTATCTAGGCATTTTAAAAGACTGCCAGTTTTAAATTTGCCTTGTTCTAAAAAGCGCTCGTTTAACTCGGAGTTAATTAAATCTTCTAACTTTTCGTTTTCTAGATCGCCTATTGTGACTGCTGTCAACAAAAAGTCTGCGATCGCAACTTTTAATAATCTAAAAATTCGCAGCGTAATTAACTCACCACCTAGCTGTAAATGACCAGATGAACCTAATAGTTTGGGAGTAAGTTTATAGTAACGTCCTCCTAAACCCCGGTCTTCATAATCAGCAAAAGCTGGGGTTTTATCTTCTAGAGTCAGTTCAATTAAAGCTAAGTCTGTAGTTCCGCCGCCAATATCCAAGACGAGAACATTTTGTGACCATTTGTTTCCTACTTGGCGACAACGGGTTTTGAATGACTCAATCCCAATGTTGAGATTACCGCCAAATTCTCGCCATAAAAAGAATATTGCCACAGAAACGGCTTCATCATAAGCAGTTTGAACATCATCGATTCCCAACTGCTCAACTAATTCCCTAACTTCCTTGCGAACAACTGGTGGGGCGACTGTTGGGTAGGTGACAACTGCTGTTAAAAAATCTCCTTCCGAAAATCTGCGTCGTGCGTGTTGGCGGTAGTCTTCAGTTAACTCGATTAAATGTGCCCAAGCAGATTGGATTAACTGGTTAGCGGTAATTGTTTCTTCTTCGCCATCCAAAATAACTGAAAATGATCGCTCCTGGCCAAAATAGCGTTTGGGTGAATGGTGAAACCTGCTGATAATTTCCTTTAAAGAACCGCTTGTACCTTGAGCGATCGCTTTTTTTCGGTTATCTCTAGCTTCCCTACCCATCCGCAGTTTTAAATCCCCTAAGTGCGAAATTTCCGACTCGCTGGGAATTTCCGTATCGCGGCGATCGATATCCAGCACAACTGGGATCAGATTTTGCGACTCTAGGGTAGGGACGCGAAACACTTCATGATAAATTTGGTAAAGTTTTTTGCTGACAGCACGGCGGAACCTCTCGCTATTCCCTAAAGAAAGTTCAATTTGGCGAATTGCTTCTAAAAATCGCTCTTTATTATCACTTTCAAATACTTCACTCAATCGGCTGGGTTCTATCTCCAAATTTTTGCTAATTTCTATGATAAACTTTGCCCAATCATCAGTGCTGACATCTGGTAAAGCTACGGAGGCGGGAGAACTGAGCCATTGCGATAAGCGATCGCGCAACCGCATTTCTTGCTCTTTGGGTAAAATTTCTGCGATCGGTACTTCAATTGGATCGAAGAGTGTGACTGTCGAATTCGACGTACCAAAATCTAAAGCAAACCATCCCGGAAATCTTTTTTGTTGTTTCTCGCTTGGTTCGCGATCGCTATAGTTATTCAATTGGAAAGGGTTCATTATAATATTCACTTTCTGTTGTTTATTTTATAGCTGGCTAAAAACTGTAATGTTCTATCATAAAATTACAAATTTAGGTGATTTCCGACGAAGAAAATACCTGTGTTGGCGAGTTTCGACTTCTCTGCGAGACGCTACGCGTTAGCGGAGCTTTCGCTTTAGCGATACGCTCAACTCTCGATCTATCAGTTGGTTGAGCGAAGTCGAAACCAACGGCATCGGTATATTTATTCTTGTAAATCACCTTAGAGAATTTTTATGGTAAAAACTTTTAATTTTGGTCTTTAGCACTGGCTTTTTTATTTGGCACGATATCTACGCCTACGCTTTTATATGAAAGGATGTAGGCGTAGCTTAAACTAGGCATTGCTATGAAAATTACGGTAGTTACTAAGTTGATGTTGAAGACTCTTGCTCAGTTGCAAGTCTTACTTGTTCGATAGTTAAATCAAGTAACTGGGCAACCTCTTCCATCGACATACCACGAGCTAAGAACCGAGGTACAAGTTCAAGTTTTAGTTCTTCTCGTCCCTCTTGTTTAGCTTCTTGATAAACCCTAGTTTCTTCTAACTTAACTCCTAACATAGCCTCTACCTCTTCACGACTTAAGTTTGCGAATTTATAAACTGCAATTGTTGTGATTACATCTATTATCTCCTTCTTAGCCAAGACAGTTATCTGCTCTTGTTGCACCCGCTCAATTAAACGTTTCGCTTCCCGAACCATTTGAGTCTCTGAGGCAATAGTCAACAGCATCAAACTGATACCTACTTTGTACTCATCAGGACTACCTAACTCATCTAAATAAATTCGTTGTACTTGAGAACTGTTCAGTAACGATCTATGAATAGTGGTGTTTTCCGGTTCCAAGCTGCGAGACTGTAAAATAATTACCCCGTACCAGTCATCGTAAAGCGACGGGTTGCGATACATATACAGCATGGATTCTGAGAAAAAGCGATGGTACAGTAACTCATCCTTTTGGAATTGTACCTCAGCAAAAAAGATCGTCTGAGATGTTGCACCCGGTGGAGGTAAAAATACCCCATCAATCCGAAATGTTGGTTCTTTAACTTCTACTGATTCAAAGCGATAGCTAGCAGCTTCAGGCGGTGGTTGTTCTACTAACTCGAAAAACAATCCTGGGACACGCTTGAAAATTGTATAAAAAATTGCATCACGTCTCACAAATACATCCTCATATCTCGACGCGATCGCGTCATCTCAAATCTAAATCATCTGAGTGAGAAACAGCCGCAATTTCGGAAATAATCTGCAACCAAGTAGGAATTTGGATCTCAGATGGCAATTCCCCAGCCGCCAAATATCTTAGCAAACTTTCTTTTTTGGAAAGGTTTTGCAGACTCGGAATAATCTGATCCAAAATACCTTCTAGTTCGGAATTAATTTGCTGATTAACTTCGCTAACATACTGCACAAGATGGAGGCTGGCGCTAGCTGTAATTTCATCTCGCAGTCGCAGTACTAAAAGTTGGTGATTGCTCGATCTGGGTAAGCCTTGGCTTTTCTCTGGTGCCCAATCAAAGATTTGACCAACGTTGTGTTTATCGTCTTGACGTGCTAAAGGAAAAATAATTTCAGGTGCAACAGTTTTATCTTTACTAGTAATTTCCGAGATAATTGCTTCTTTCCATTCGTTAGGGTCGCATCCTAGTAATAATTTGTAAAAGAGATCTGCATCTTCAAAACCAAATTTTTCTTCGATTTCTCGCTCCATTTCTGGGTGGAAAAATGCCTGCAATTGTTCGCGTTCTGGGGCAATATAATTTGATAATTGATTTAACAAATCTACCACGGCTTGCTGGATGCGATCGCGGGCAAAATCTTCTATTTCTTTAACGGTTTTCTCAAATACTGGATAAAAATCATCACTCTTAGTTGGAAGCGAAGTATTTACGTGGTTTCCCCGATCGAATAATTTCCCAGCTGCACCTTTAGATTCTGCCAAAACGATCGCTCCATTATTGGCTTTGTTGAAGAGTAAAGTCCACTGGTTCCAATTAAGAATTCTAAAGGTGAGTTCGTCTTTAACTACATCGCTGACAACAACACCACGTCGATCTTTAAGTGGTTCTTTGCCGATATCTTTTTGGAAATTTCTGTAGATTTTATCTAAGCTTTCGACCACAAAGCGCAATTCGATAAAAGCCGGGCTATCGCCTGTGGGGATACCTTGCTCGTGAATTTCATCTATGATGTCTTTTAAGTGATCTTGTTGCTGACTCACCACATCAGCAGCTCTTTTGGTATCTTCATGCAGTTGCTTCAAACCATGAGTAGCTACGTGAGTTTGAATCAATTCCCGCAGCTTACTAAGTCCGCCATCTTGACTAAAGTAACCCAACTGTCTGCCCAAATAGCTACGGGTGTTAGATTCTATCAGATTTTTACTTAATAGCTCCCATTTCTCTTGTAGCCGTTTAGACCTGTCTAGGTAATCAGGATAATCTAAGTTAGCTAAAAACTCTGGTGAGCCTGCTTTGACTGTAGTAGAACGTTTTGCCAATTCAGCTAATCCCAAAAGTGGCGACAGTAAAACGATGCGGTCTTTTTGGGTTGTAAATGCTGCTGCACCGTCAATGGTAGTTTGCAGAACTTTGAGTTTTTGGAGAACCGTTTCCTCTTCTAAATGACTATCTTCAATCAGATGGTCAAGTTCTCTTTCGCCACCCTCGCTGTCTAGGGGGAGTTGATCAAAACGACCCACACCGACGAGAATTAAATCTTTCAGGTCTTGTCCTGGTCGCTGCTGCTGCATCATCGTGAAGATTTTATTGGCGCGATCGCTCCCAGGAGATTTACCATTTAGCAATACCAAAATTGTCTGTACTTCTGCCAATTCCCGCAATGACAAAAAGGTATCCCTAGCCCCAGAATTAGCAGCCCCCAATCCTGGAAAGTCGATGAGAATAAATTTAGCTGCATCTGCAAAATCCCAAATTTCCCGTGAGATTTTCACATCAATATCGACGCGGCGGATCAGTGGGAAGCTGTTTTGCAATAACTTTGTTGGTAGCCTCTGGGGTGGACTCGGTAATCTAATATGCGCTGGCGGTAGATCCTCAAATTTCAGAGTTTGGATTGCCATTGGCTGCTCGACTAGCTGTAGCCCCTCGCGGGCAGTCACCGCATCAATTTGGTAGTGCCCACCACACATAACCTCTCCATAAGCTTGATAAGCCCGCAGGAATAATACCAACTCCCGGAGTAAATAACGCAACTCTAAATTGTTACTGCTATTCCACGCTTCTTCACACCAGCTAATAATATCTGTCCCAGAGTTGAGTTTCGATACTGGTATTGGAGGAAGCCCTGCTGCTGTTGTTCGTTTATTGGCTTCCCCTAGCATGAAGCGTAGACACTCATGTACGCCTTCATGGGAAAGATACTCTACCGTAAAGTTACTTAGCTGCGTCGTTGTAAAATCGTCCTGCGGAATAATATGTATGGCGGTAACATTACCTGTAGTGGGGTTTTCACTGACTGGCAAAGCATCTGCATATCCAATTAGACTGCCTAAAAGTAAGGTTTTTCCACTACTAAATTCCCCCATTACACCAATTTTGACAGGCGAAGTTGCCAGGTCTACAGTTTTCTGGGCAGCCGATCGCAAACGAAGAAGACAGTCATCAAGACTAGCTGGAACCCAATCTTCTTGTTTAGAAGGGTACTGGGGCACAGAATCTATCTTTCGGAGGATGAATTCGCCGTACTCCTTAAAACGGCCCAGTTTATCTGGTTCCATAAAGTAGTTTCCGCCTAACATTAATTTCTGTGAGCTTTATAACATATAAAATGCGATTACCAGGCATTGTTACAACCAGTTGATATCACATTTAGCATTTTTCTCATTTAAGTTGCGATTTTGCTATAGCAATCCTAAATCATTCGTGAGATTTGTTCTCTTTTTATTAGCGTACTTTTGTACCAGATATTGTGCGTAACTCTACGAGTAAGCAAGCTATATGTAGTATCTCGTAGATAAACGGTTCTTCATCACCTAGATTGATCGTCACTCAGATAGGATTGCTATATAAGGTATTTGGATTATTCAAGACAATTTTGAAAAATTGGGTTTTGTTGGAACCATAAAAAAGAATACATTCATCATTATCCAAAATCACAAATAAATAAAGTTGGTTTTTATACCACTACTTTGATAAAAGCTGTTTAATCCAGATGTAGGTATCAAACTCTTTTATACCCCCTTGTTTTAATCAAGCTAGAACCATCAGCCAGATTTTAATTCATGCTGAATTCTTCTTGATAAAAAATCAATATTTATTTTGGATAAAATTCTTGATTATTATGAATTTATTATAAAGATGTAAATGCCTTGCCGAGAATCATATAGTTTTAGTAAAGCTAAATCAACTTTTTGATCAATGCAATTATATAGCTAAGATGAATTGATCAATGACTTCAAAAAGAAACAAAGTTAAATAAGCTCTTTGATATATAGATAGTTTAAATTTCACAAAAAATGCTGAAGTTAATCTTAATGATAACTTCAGCATTTTTTCAATTTATTTACAGTAAAAGGGGAATTGCTGGGCATATAAAAATAAATAAAGTATTAAGATCGTTAGCAGGTTGGCGTAAACAAGATTATATCCATGTATTAAGAAATTTTATTTTCAGCATATTACCTTAATAATTTAGGCAGAGCAGGCAGGCAAAAGTGTTTTCTAAAAAGGTGCAGAGCTACGTTAAACAAATCATAGTTGAAGAGGAAGAAATACAACAGGATGAAAAAGCATTTTACCAGCAGGTGGATATTGCTCCTCTAATGATTTGGATGTCTGGATGCAATGCACTTTACTGTTACTTCAATTCTAATTGGTTGAAATTTACTGGAAAACATCTAACAACAGCCGCGTCTGCATCTGCGCGAGAAGAGGAAATAGGCAATATTTGGACTGGCAACGTCCATCCAGAAGATAGACAGCGATGCGAAGATATATACCTGACAGCATTTGCGACGCATGATTCCTTCCAGAGACAATATCGCTTGCGTGCAGCTGATGGCGAATATCGCTGGATTTTAGATACAGCCGCGCCACGATTTGCAGCAGATGGCAGCTTTATCGGCTACATCGGTTATTGTATCGATCTAACAGAAGTACCGATAGGGATAAGTCAACCTTTCCTAACAGAAAGCTACTCGCCATCTAAAAATTTCTCTCGCCGCCTACGTAAAATTACAGATAGAGAACGAGCAACAGAACTAGCAAAAGCATTAGAGCAACTGCAAGCTGAAATTAGCAAACGCCAAGCAGTTGAGGCACAGTTACGCCAAAAAACATCAGAATTTGCAGCGATTTTGCAATTACTTCCTGATTCATACTTTCGTCTTGATGCTAATGGAAGTATTCTGGATTACAAGCAAGGGTTGATAGAGAGTTTGGATATTCTACCAGGAGATTGTCAGGGCAAGAGTTTACGAGAATGCTTACCGACTGCTATAGGCGATCGCTTCCAGCAAGCAATAACTCAAGTACTTGAAACTCAATATGAAGTCAGTTTTGAATATAACTCACCGCTCCCAGAAGAAAATAATAATTTTGAAGCTAGGTTATTACCATTACCAGACCAGCAAATTATAGTTCTTGTCCGCGACACCAGCGACAACATCCAAGCAGCTTTAATAGAAAGTGATGCCAAGTTCCGCAGCATTGTAGAAAACGCCAACAACATTATTTTTGCGCTGACACTTGAAGGGATATTTTCTTACGTTTCTCCTAACTGGACTGAGATTTTTGGGCATGAGGTTGCAGAGGTTGAAGGCAAATCTTTTATTCCTTTCATACATCCTGACGATGTGCATATTTGTGCCGATTATTTCCAAAGAATTTTGACAACAGGCAAGAAACAAGAGGCAATTGAATATCGAGTTAAACACAAAAACGGTAGTTGGCGATGGCATACAAGCAACTCATCTGCGATTAAAGACGCTAATGGCAATATTTTGTACTTCGTTGGTATTTGCTATGACACCACCGACCGTAAAGAAGCAGAAGTAGCTCTAGCAGAACGAGCGCGTTTAGCAAATTTTCGTGCCGATGTAGACGCGGCATTGACTCAGAGTGACAGCTTACAGAATATGATGCGCCGCTGCACTGACGCCTTAGTTGAACATCTTGATGCAGCCTTTGCTTGCATCTGGACGCTGAACGAACAAGACAATGTATTAGAGTTGCAAGTCAGTTCTGGGATGTACACCCATATCAATGGGCCCCATAAATGTGTACCAGTCGGTCAATTCAAAATTGGTTTGATTGCCGAAGAGGGCAAACCCCACTTAACTAATTCTGTGCAGACAGATTCCTGCATTGGTAACAAAGAGTGGGCACAGCGAGAGGGTATGGTCGCCTTTGCTGGCTATCCCTTAATTGTTGAAGATGAAACTGTAGGGGTGATAGCCATGTTTGCCCGCAAAACAGTGACAGAATCAACTTTCAAAGCATTGGAATTCGCCGCTCAAGAGATTGCCATTGGCATCAAGCGCAAACAAACAGAAATTGCACTCAGAGAAAGCGTCCAGCGGGAAACATTACTCAATCGTCTTTCTAGCCAAATTCGAGCTTCTTTGGATCTTAATTACATTGTGGAAACCGCAGTGCAGGAGATTTGCAACTTATTCCAGATTGATCGCTGCGCCTTCTTTTGGTATCGGCAAGACGCTGATGTACCCTACTGGGAAAGAGTATATGAGGCAAAAAGTGCCTTTTTACCCTGTCTACTTAACCAACAAGAAGCAACTCATGCCGAAATCAAACTAATCGCAGCCAAAACTTTGAACGGAGAAATCATCCGCATTAATGATACTGAGACTGTGGGCGATTCCATAGCACAGCAATTTTTGCAGGATTTTGGTTTCACTGCCTTTATGGCGCTGCCTGTACACACTCAATCTGGCGAAATTGGTGCATTTAGCTGTGGTTATTGTAGTGGCTTTCGCCCTTGGCTGAACAACGAAGTAGAATTACTACAAGCAGTTACAGTTCAACTAGCGATCGCCATTGACCAAGCTAAACTTTACACCCAAAGTCGCATCACCGCCCAAACTGCCCAAGACAAAGCCCAGCAACTAGAAGCAGCACTGCTAGAACTTCAACAAACTCAAACGCAACTGATTCAAACTGAAAAAATGTCCAGTTTAGGACAATTGGTTGCAGGTATTGCCCATGAAATCAATAATCCCGTCAATTTCATCTACGGCAATATTAGCCACGCCAGTGAATATACTAAGGATTTACTGCACTTAGTAGAACTTTATCAACAGAGCTACTGCCCACCAACACCAGAGATCGATCGACAAATCAACACCATTGATTTAGACTTTCTCAAGCAAGATTTACCCAAAATCCTGGAGTCTATGAGAATGGGAGCCGAACGCATTCGGCAGATTGTCTTATCTTTACGAAATTTTTCTCGCCTTGATGAAGACGGTATAAAAGCAGTGGATATTCATGAAGGGATGGATAGCGCCTTGCTGTTGTTGCAAAATCGTTTAAAAGCCAAACCAGGACATCCCGAAATCCAAGTAGTCCGAGACTATGGCAATCTACCATCAGTAGTCTGTCACCCTGGACAGATGAATCAGGTATTTATGAATCTGTTGACAAATGCGATCGATGCTTTAGAAGAGTCATTTGTCAATAGTCATACCCTGCGGGAAGGCGAAGCGCCTATGTCATTAGTAAACAAAACTGAACAAAAGACAAATGACCAGCAGAGAAGTCTGAGCGGAGGCTTCCGGCGATCAGAACTTCTCCCAAAGGAGACGCTGCGCGAACAAAGACAAATGACTTTTCCACAGATTCGCATTCGCAGCCTCATTCAAGAAGATCATGTAATCATTAGCATTGCCGACAATGGCCCAGGCATGAGTAAGGAAGTACGCAAACGCTTATTTGATCCCTTCTTTACGACAAAACCTGTGGGTAAAGGCACGGGTATGGGATTATCAATTAGCTACCAAATTATAGTCCAAAAACACGGTGGAAAGATCCAGTGTATTTCAGCACCAGGAGAAGGTGCCGAGTTTATTGTGATGATTCCACTAAAGCAAGAACCCTCAACGTAGATATCAAACAATAGAGATACGAGTGAAAAACGTAGAGACGTAAGACTTCTTGCAGAAGTGGGGAAAAGGTTAAGGGTTAAAGGGTAAAGGTATGGAATTTTCCCAAACCCAGTAACCTTTAACATACAACCCAATATCTTGGCATTTGTTACTTTTGCAAGATATCTGTAGCACTGCTAAGTCTCTATAAGGGTTCTGGATAACGCATATTTAATTTCTGGAGATACCTAATCTTAATCAAAGCTTAATTAAAACTTAATCTAATAGTTGTTAACTAAGATCAACTCACTTTTTGCTGCAACATTTGAACCCCCTCAATAGCCTAAAATTTATAGGGATTGGGGGGATTATCTCTTTTAGTATAGGGAATTAGGTTTGAAAAACGTTGTAATGGTAGTAGGATCTTTGCGTAGGCGTAGCCTAACCCAGACGATGTACACAACTATCTGCACCTACGTACCTGATAAAAAAATCTCTGAGTACAAATAATATAGAAGGCTGGGATGATACAACCCCAAAGTCAAAATAGTATCACCTACACACGTGTTATCCACCTAAGTCATGTAATTGACGTAGATATTCCCCAATGGTCTGGAGATCCCACAGTAGAATTTGAGACTGTGGCTGAATTAAATAATGATGGTTATTACCTGCGGCGTTTCTCCTTGGGGGAACATAGCGCTACCCATATCAATGCCCCTAACAGTTTTCATAGTTATGCTGTGGGAATTGACCAATACCCAGCCCAGTCTTTGGTTGTACCTGCGGTAGTTATAAATATTTGCCAAGCCACAGCAGTTAATCCTGATTATGCCCTGACTATTGCTGATGTTTTGGCTTGGGAAGAAGAATACGGCAAGATTTTTGCTGGTTGCGTAGTTATATTGAATACTGGTTGGCAGAAAAAGTGGTTTGATAAAAGTGCGTTCCTCAATCACGATTCTCAAGGAATTCCCCACTTTCCAGGATTTGGCAGCGATGCCACTCAATTTTTACTTGATAAACGGCAAATAATTGGGGTAGGAATTGATACTCATGGTGTAGACCCAGGACAGGATAACAGTTTTGCGATTAACCGCTTGGTATTGGAAAAACCGCGCATTGTGTTGGAGAATCTAACAAATTTGGATCAATTACCACCTAAAGGTACTACTCTAGCGATCGCAGTTCTGAGATTACGTGGTGGTTCTGGTTCGCCTGTAGGGGTATTGGCGTTAGTGCCTTAATTTTTATATCGATATTTAGTTATCACGCCAATTTCCTAAACTTGAGGATAACCTAGAAAGCAAGCAAACTTAATACACAAGTTTTCAGTGGATCATCGGAGATTTTCAAAATGACAACTCCGCTATCTTGTCGTAATTATATAGATGGCCAATGGTTGAGTGCTATAGGAGAAGTAACCCTAGAAAGTCGCAACCCTGCCGACAAAACCGAAGTCGTGGCCACATTTCCCCGTTCTCAAGTCAAGGATGTAGATACAGCGGTAGCCGCTGCCCGGAAAGCCTACCACAGTTGGCGCAAAGTCCCCGCCCCAGCGAGAGCAGAATACATTTTTCGCGTTGGGGAAATATTACTTCAGCATAAAGAAGAACTTGCCCAGTTAATTAGTCGGGAAATGGGTAAACCCTTAACAGAAGCTAGGGGAGATGTCCAAGAAGGTATTGACTGCGCCTTTTATAGTGCTGGCGAAGGAAGGCGACTATTTGGGCAAACCACACCCTCGGAAATGTCCAATAAATTCGCCATGACTGTGCGGATGCCCATCGGAGTCTGTGCCTTAATTACTCCCTGGAATTTTCCGGTGGCAATTCCTTGCTGGAAAGCTATGCCAGCTTTGGTGTGTGGCAACACAGTCATTCTCAAACCTGCCGAAGATACCTCCGCCTGTGCAACTAAATTGATTGAAATTTTTCAACAAGCAGGTTTACCACCAGGAGTAATTAACTTGGTGCATGGTGTGGGAGAAGAGGTAGGGAAAGCTTTAGTTGAGCATCCCAATGTAGATTTGATATCGTTTACCGGTTCTTCAGAAACGGGTGCTTTTGTCGGTGCGACTTGCGGACGCACTCACAAGCGTGTCTGCTTGGAAATGGGTGGTAAAAACGCTCAAGTGGTAATGGAAGATGCCGATTTAGAACTTGCTCTTGATGGTGCAGTGTGGGGAGCATTTGGAACAACTGGGCAACGGTGTACGGCTACTAGTCGGCTGATTTTGCATCGTGATATCAAGGAAAAATTTACTGCGATGCTCTATGAGCGTACTAGTAAGTTACGCTTGGGTGCTGGCAATGACTCTGATACAGATATTGGCCCGATAATCAATGAAAAGCAACTCCAACAGGTGAGCAAGTATTTGGATATCGCTCGTGAAGAAGGAGCAAAGGTTTTAATTGGTGGGAAAATCGCTCGTGAAGGCTCATTGAAAAACGGTTACTTCTTTCAACCAACTATTTTGGATGATGTAACTCCTGATATGCGCGTCGCCCGTGAGGAGATATTTGGGCCAGTAGTGGCATTAATTGAGGTTAGCTGCTTTGAGGATGCGATCGCAATTCTCAACGATAGCAATTATGGTCTTTCTTCTTCAGTTTACACCCGCGATATCAACCGGGCTTTTACTGCTATGCGCGACATCGAAGCAGGTATCACTTATATTAACGGCCCGACTATTGGCGCAGAGGTACACTTACCTTTTGGTGGTGTGAAACAAACCGGTAACGGACACCGCGAAGCTGGAACTACTGCAATGGATGTTTTCACAGAATGGAAAAGTGTTTATGTTGACTTCTCTGGAAGTTTGCAACGCGCTCAGATAGATAATCGTAGTTAGTATTATGTAAATACGCTTGGGTTAAGAGGATGTTTGAAAAGTCCTGTTGTTGGTAGCAAAAAGTTTTAGATCCCCCTAAATCCCCCTTAAAAAGGGGGACTTTAAGAAGTTTTCCCCCCTTTTTAAGGGGGGCTAGGGGGGATCAATAAGTGCCTAAAATCACACATAACCACTTTTCAAATAACCTCTAAGGTTTTATTCTCCCTAACCCTTGGCTGTGCGAAAGTTTAAGCCAGGGGTAGTTCATAGTAAATTTGGGTCAATTCCTTGTTGTTGTAATTTGGCTAAAAGTTCTTGAAACTGCTGCTGAGTTTGTTCTAGCTGTTGTTGCTGTTGTGCGTTTATTTCTTCTGGAGTTTGGTATCTGTTACCATCTTGGTCATACCAAAATAGCCATTCTCGTGTTCTTCCTTGATAAATACCCTGTTCTCGTCCAATCCCTAAACCAATTTCTGGCATCCAAATTTGATCGCCGAGTTGTAAAGTGTACTTACCTTCAATTAAGCGATAAACTTCTAAACGTTGACGCTTACGACGTAGCCGCGTTGGTGCATAAATGACGTAATATAAAATGCCTAATTGGGCATAGTCTATTTTCTTTTGTTCATATTCGCCATTGTAGGTTTGAGAAACCACTTCTAAAGCTAAAATGGGCGCAATTCCTTCTTCTTCCCAGAAAACGTAACTAGAACGTCCGTTTTCTCCAACAAAACGTTCAACACCTAAACTCAAAAACCCATCGGGGACTATAGCAGGTTGTAATGGTGTATAGTAAATTCCCATGTTGATACCGAAAAACCAGTCATCACGGGTTTGCCAAATCGAGGCTAAGATGGCTAACAATAAATTAGGAATTAATATTTGTAGTTCGTTATCCACAGGGATATCATCAGAATCTGGTAATTCCGCCGATGAAGGTAGGCAGTCTAAAGGATTGTAGTTATACATACAGCACTTTTCGATTCATTAACCAAATCAAATAATCTGCTTTAATACAAGATAGCCACTATTTCGCATACCTGCTATGTCCGCCGACTACCTGACACCAGAACAACGTGCATTCATATCCCGATGTCGAGAAAAATGGCAACACATTGGACTATCTACCGAACCCATCAACCAACAACAGGCTACGGATGCAGTTCGAGCAATATATACTGCACTTGAACTCACTGAACCTGAAATAATTATCGTTGATAGCCCTAACGCTGGGTTCGAGTACATCTGGAATTTGCTCAAAGTTGATTCTCAGACAATTCTGGGTGATGCTATAGATAGTTCCCACTGGAGTAAAATCTACAGTAAGTTGCAATCATATTTGCTCACGCGATTACCTGTTGATTTACAAACAAATTTACATTCTTTGTTTGACAATCATCTAGCAAAAGAATATGCAAAATTACTCCAAGGACAGTTAGAAATACAATGGGGAGATGTTTTGGAGGAACATTTTGGTAAACGCAATAGCCAGTTGATTAAAAATATATTCTCTTCTTGTCGCAAACCGGAAACTTTGATTGCAGGATGCAGTTATTTTGACTTTTGTATTCAGAGTTTCAACTACCAGCAATTTGAAAACCAACTATTCATTTTAGAAGATTTTATTAAAAATTGCGGCTGGACTTTCTTCTTTCAAAATATCGCGATTATTTCCAACCATTGCACCACAATTAATATTGATAGCAAGAACCATCTTCATGCAGAAGATACACCTGCCGTAGTCTTTGCCGATGGATATAGCCTGAATGCACATCACGGTAAAATAAACCTACAACGCAAGCGTAAACTCGATGATATCGCTTGGGTAAAGTTATTTGAGAAAATGAACGCAGTTGAAATTGACTCTTGGGAAGAATACAAATTGTTACGTACCGTTGAAGAAGGAATTAATGTCCGGTCTAAGCAGTTCCTTAAAGTAACAAATCCGCATACGGGAGAAGTGCGAGTTTTTGGAGTGTCTATGCGGTTCACATCTGCTATTGAGGCGGCACGCTGGGTTAATCAACGCAAAACTTAGGAATCATGAGTGAGAATAAGCTATTTCATAATTATTTGTTGTTCGACAAAGTTGTTCGACAAACTCAGAAAAATTTAAATTAAAGCTGATGCCAATACTGTGTTTGATTACCATTTTCCAAACACTGGCAATACTTAAGCAATTATTATTATTTTCAATTTGGTCTCGCAAGTTATTACTAATTCTTGGGTGCTTTCAGCCGCGCTAGTAGCGACTGTCAAATTTCAGAGTCAAGCGTTGGCGTAGCTCGCCGCAGGCATCGCTGTTTGATGCCATCTTTTCAGATTAGATGCAGAGTTCTCGGAAGTGACTACAGGGTTGACGAAAGTGACTACAGGGTTGACGGGAGTGACTACAGGGTTGACGAAAGTCACTACAGGGTTGACGGGAGTGACTTCAGGGTTGACGAAAGTCACTACAGAGTTGACGGG
>NZ_JAVRCI010000028.1:0-79854 GCF_034530835.1 Nostoc sp. DedQUE12b
TCCCAGATGGTATTTTGCCCGGTTGCCTTGTTGCGCCAGACGATATCAGATTTGCTGTCGCCGTTGAAGTCGCCTGTACCTGCAATCTGCCAGTTTTGATCAGCCACCTGGGTAATCAAGTTGTTGCTTTGCACAGAGAAGCCATTCATTTCCCAGATGGTATTTTGCCCGGTTGCCTTGTTGCGCCAGACGATATCAGATTTGCTGTCGCCGTTGAAGTCGCCTGTACCTGCAATCTGCCAGTTTTGATCAGCCACCTGGGTAATCAAGTTGTTGCTTTGCACAGAGAAGCCATTCATTTCCCAGATGGTATTTTGCCCGGTTGCCTTGTTGCGCCACAGTAGATTGGGCAAGCTCTGGGTCACACTGGTGTTGAGAGCAACGGTTGTAGCAGCGATCGCCGTTGTGCCACCATTGGTCGTCGTGTTGACCGTAACTAGTGTGGTGCTATTCGTAAATCCACCACTATAGGAGTTCTCAAGGGCGCGTACTGTTAAGCCAGAGGGAGTGCCCTTATAACCAATTGCTGGGACAAAACGCACCAGTGTGCTAGCAGAGAGCGCCAGGGCGGTGGCACCATCGGTAACTACACCGACGTTTGCCCAGGTAGTGCCGTCAATTGAGTATTGCCATCGACCTTGTGTGTTGCTGTCGGCAGTGTTGCCAACAATCGCCACACCACTCAGACTGGCACCCGTATCAGGGTCAGTAAACAGACTGCTAAATAAGCTGGTGATGGTGCTACCGCTGGGGTTGATGGTGTTTTGTGTCACGGCTGCCAGTGTTGCATTGCCAGTCAAGCTAGGGGCATCGTTGACAGGAGTGATGTTGATCGCGATGTTCTTCGTGGCAGTGAGGCCGGGCGCAGGTGTGTTGCCGTTATCGTTGATACTGACTCCCAGAGCAACGGCGGTGTTGGAGTTCAACACTGTTTGGTAGGTGAGTTTGCTGGCTGCAATGAAGGCGTTGAGGTTGGCGATCGTACCGCTCAGGGTGAGGTTACTGGATGTGCCACCTACAGTGATTCCGCTGCTCTCAATGGCACCCAGAGTGCCTGTCGCCGCGCTAAAGGTGGCAGTGACACTGCCAGAATCGGCATCGACATCGGCAAAGGTGATGTCTGTGATGGCAGTGGTGCTGTCTTCTACAACGGTGACGCTAGCGGGAGCGGCGATCGTTGGGGCATCGTTAACTGCGGTAACGGTGACAGTGGCATTGCCAGTCAGTTGCAGGGCTGGATCGCTTTCAAGCCCACCATATTCAACAACATAACCGGAAATGGAACCAGGGTTGTTCGGTAGGTCATTCCACTTCCCGTTTAGCAGGAATTGACCATAATCTTCATCGCCTGAATTGTTTGGTTCTAGAGAATTCCAATTGTTATACCCTCCACCCACTGGAGAACCACCGTTGCCGAGTCCCTGCCAGAATTGCTGACCAGATTCAGGACCCGTGACCCAGCGCCATTGGCCTTCTACCGCCGTGTCGCTGGCTCCCAACCAGCCCTGCCCTTGAAGCTTGCTAGAGACAAAGCTGCTTTCAGCCGCAGATGTAACAGTCACTAAATAGCCCTGGAGTCCAAAATAGTTGCGAGTTGCGGCTGCATCGCTAGCCGCTGTCCAGGAAATGGAGCTGTCGGCATTGACGAATTCGTAGAAGTGACCATTATCGGGGTTTGCCAGGTTTTTGCCCAAGGCAAACTGGATGGTGCGATCGCCTACTGTGGGATTTTCACTAATATTGCTGTAGGTTACTTGTCGTAGTGCCTCCTGGTAAATCGCAGCCGATGCGACACCCGTGAAGGACAGAATGCCCGTAGTGGTATTGTAACTCCAAGTCAAGTCATTGATCGTGCCACTGGTAGCGCTTTGTCCTGCAATGCCAAGTCGATCGTTTATATCAAAGTTAGTGCCAATCGAGACTCTAGCTCCGTCGAGATTTTCACTGTCAGGGTCAGTCACGGTCAAGTTAGGGGCAACCAAGCCAGCGGTAGCATTCTCTGTATAGCTGCTGGTGTCAGAAACAGTGAGAGTATATTTCAGGGTTCCTTGATAGCTGTTTAGAACATCAGCACTGAAAATTGGGGAGCTTTCAATTGTTCCTGTTGCAACTTCCAAATTCCAGTCGCCGCCTAGAGAACTATTGCCCGTCAGGTCATCGGAGGCGGCAACATCGGTTCCTGTAATCTGACTGATGTTTTGGACAAACGTCTGACCGAGTTGGCCTTGGGCAACGTTACAGCCATAGAACAAAATATCCGCATCGTTTGCCAGCACTTTGCTCCAGGTCTTTAGCTGATCTGCGTACTGAGGCAGATCGGTCAGGTTAAGGGCGCTGCTACCAAAATCCACTCCCCCCGCTTCCCCGTGGGAAACGATATGCAAACTGGCGATGTTTTGCCGCCCCAGCAGGGTGTTGGTAATCTGGGTAACAGCATCCTGTCCCGGATCAAGCACATGGATCTCCGTGCCCGTAGTCACACCCGCCAGCAACTGCTCATAGTCCGTCACTGACTTATCGACAAACAAGAGAGATTGGTTGGATCGTCCCAGTCCCGTTAAAGAAGTTGTCAAACTGCCTTCGTCCAAGACAGGCGCAAGGCAGTTTTTAGACAGCACATCCGTAGAAGACGTACCCAACTGGGGAAGCTCAAAAGACATTGTGTTTATCTCCAGGAAGAAAACAGAAGACAACATCATAACTACATAATACACAGATAATAACCGTGTAAAATTAAAATAATATTACTTTCATATAGCAGTGATTACGCTTAAATAATTATGCTGATTATATAAGTATAAATTTAACTAGTATACTGAATATATGGGGTAAGAATAATGATGTGTATTAAGATGATGCGTAAGCGTAGCCAGACTTAATACAGCAATAAGGTTCGGTTAAAGCAAAAACCAGATAAACTGAGGGTTATTACTCAAGTACACTGAGCTTGAATGCAACTTCAAGAATTCTCATTGATCTCACCTGTAGTTAAATCAGGTACGGTACTCAAAGCCTTAGAAACAGCTATCCCAAAAGAGGCAATTGAAGAAGCGATGCCTTCTCTACGAGACGCTACGCGAACGGCAAGCCGCTTCGCATCTACGCAGATATACACAGTAATAAAGAACGGAAACCAGCTTTACCGTCATATTTTCTCAAATAAAAGGAATAACAATGGGAATCTATCGTTTCTTGTTATCAATCTTTGTTGCCATAAGTCATGCAGGAGTGCTTATAAACGGCTTAAACCCCGGAGTGATAGCTGTAATATCATTCTTGATTATAAGTGGATATGTAATGACAGCCTTGATATATAAAAATTATTTTGATCCTAAAAAAATTGCTTGGTTCTATCTTGATAGGATTTTTAGAATCTATCCGCAGTATTTATTTAACATAATAACAGTTTTAATTATTTATTATAATTTTGGATTAAACTCACATTATCTCAGTCAACCTTCACAAATTGGATTATTACAAAATCTTTTGATAATACCTATGGGATTTTATATGATTCCTTGGGTAGGAGAGAAATTTATGATTATTCCTCCAGCATGGTCGCTAGGTCTTGAAGGATGTTTTTATATATTAATTCCATTTATATTAATATATAAGTTAGAAAAACTTTTTTTTTTGTTATCCTATATAATTTTCTTTATGGCTTATTTGGGAATTATTCACACAGATTATTTTGGTTATAGATTAATATTTGGAACAACATTTATCTTTATTTGCGGTAGCTTTTTATATAAGAACAATAATATTAATACAAATCAACCAGTCAAGTTTACATTAATTTTTTCTTGCTTATTATTAGCAGCAACTTTTTTAGATTCCCGTTTGATATTACCCTTTAATAGAGAAGTTTTAACAGGATTAATATTAGGAATTATGTCTATACATCTGTTAATAAAAACTAAAAGAACATATTTAGATGATTTTTTTGGTAATCTATCTTACGGATTATTTTTATCTCATTATTTAGTTATTTTTGAGTTTGAGCAATTAGAGATACGCTGGAATTTTCAGTGGATATTGGTAATGCTATTAACTTCTATATTTCTTTCAGGAATAGGTTTTTTTTGTTTTGAGAAGCCAGTAATTGCTTTACGTAAAAAAATTAGAAAACAACACAATTAAAGGATGTTGATAGACGGAAAACTTCTTTTGATTATACCTATCTAGTAAAGGAGAATTTTTTATTACTAATTAGGTTCACTCTCATCAGTTGATACTGATTGGGATTGTACAGGATTATTAGAGGATGAATTACTGAGGTTGTTAATGCTTATTGCCATATATTTTCAATAAGGCAGACAATTAATTTATATAAAAATATACAAAGAGAATTTATAATTAACAGTAAAAATACTGGTTCTTGATCTAGTATGACAAGCGGGAATAAAAGAGCAAAATCCACCTCATTTCTCTTGCAGAAAAGCTTTACCAGTAAGCATTAGCTTTAGAAAAACAACTACAATTTACAGAAGCGATCGCCCAACAATATCCTGCTTGGTATCAGTTGGGGGTAATTACGGACAATTAAGGACAAACTAACCAAGCTGTTCTAGTTAAAAACAGGCATTGACAATTCAACATAAATATGAGTATGCACATAAGAATTTAGGTATAGCTAAGTGCTGAGTTCTGAGTGCTGAGTGCTGAGTAAAAATCCAGTTTTTTCAAGACTTTGAGCAATCAACACTGTCCTAATCTGTGTGACTACGGCTATATTATCCAAGTAGCTGAGAACAATTTAGAAAAAGCGATCGCTTGTTTTCAATCTGCAATTCTCAGCAATCCTAAAATCTAAAATCATCAAGTGCGATCGCTACGACGGGCTATTCGGTGTCACACTGCTAAATTACCCCATACCTTCCATAACTGGATGGAAGAAGAAGGCGAACCCCAATACTGTATAGGCAGCTAATAACAAAGTGCCTTCGAGCCAATTGGACTTACCATCAGAACTGATACTGTTTGCAATCAGCACTGACACAACCACAGCTACTAATTCAAAGGGTTTGAAATCCAAATCCATTGGTTTACCTAATACCCGCCCTGCTATCACCAACACAGGTGCAACAAATAGGGCAATCTGCATACTTGATCCCACAGCTACCGAAAGGGAAAGATCCATCTTATTTTTCATTGCCACGGTGACTGCTGTAGCGTGTTCAGCCGCGTTACCGACGATGGGAACCAATATCACCCCTGTAAACAGCGCCGTCAAACCTAGCTGAGATGTGGCCACTTCTAGGGAATCTACTAGCATTTCTGACTCAATTGCCACTAGTAAAGTACATACTAGCAACACGCCAACCCACAAAATCATATTTGGTTTCGCGTGAGGGGTTTCCTCTTCTTCTGTCTCCGCTACACCCACATCATACAAATAGGAGTGGGTTTTCATCGAAAATAGCAGCGTTAGGGCATAAACCAAGATTAAAACTACGGCAACAGCAATAGAAAGATTTTGCAGTGTTTGTTCGTTAATTCCTTGAGAAGTATAATTCATTGCTGTTGGCATCAAAATGGCAATCACTGCCAAATTCATCGAAGCAGCATTCACCCGCGCCACGATTGGCTGAAATGTCTGTTCTTTGTAGCGCAGTCCTCCCAAAAGCATGGAAAAACCCATCACCAGTAGTAAGTTGCTAATAATCGATCCCGTGATACTAGCTTTGACTACATCTACTAACCCAGCGTTCAACGCTACTAGGGCGATGATTAATTCTGTAGCATTGCCAAAGGTGGCGTTTAACAAGCCCCCCAGCGATGGCCCAACCACCACGGCAATTTCTTCTGTCGCTGTACCCATCCAAGCTGCTAAGGGCAGAATTGCTAATCCAGCTGTAATGAAAACTGTCAATTCTCCCCATTCCAGAAAGTGAGCTGCTACAGAAACCGGGATAAACAGTAGTAAAGCGAAAAGAATAATGTTTTTGGTTGACATTTGTTGTCTTAAGTTGAGGGTATCATTCACAGCGAGCAATCCTAAGTTTCAAATTTGGAGTGTTGAATTAACAATTACTTTCACTCAGCACTCCCATAGGATACTCTCAACCGCCTGTAGAGCAATTCAGAAATTGTACTGTTTTCTATTCAACGCTGCGGATGTTGTGTAAAGCAAAATTGCGATATAATGAGTTCTTGTAATCTTTTGTTGCAAAACTATGAATTTGAGCCAAAATATTACATCAAAAATGGGGTTTAATATATTAAAAGACAATTAAAATTTTGATTGGCGCTAAAGAAGAAAAAACCCCTAACTGAGGCTTTGTTCAATGGCTAATTATTTTAAGCCTTCAGGGAAAGGGCTGTGCGATAACGCAGATTTCCCACTACAATAAGACCGCTTTGTCAAAAATTTGGTTGGGTTTCATAGTTGTTGTTTATACCGGATTTTGTGTGCAAACTATTGTAGAAAGGTTTACGCACAATATTTTCGGTGCAACTGCAAGTTTTTTGTTTTGGATAAATATACATGACTTCTGCTGCTGAAATGCCAGCTAGCTCTGGCTCAACGTTAACATTACATTCAGATCCCAATAACACCAAAGAAACTGATCCCCTGAGAAAGGCTAATGGTGTTTATGTAACGGTGCATGGTCATTTTTACCAGCCACCAAGGGAAAATCCTTATCTGGACGCAATTGAACGCCAACCGAGCGCTGCACCTTTCCATGATTGGAATGAGCGGATTCATTGGGAATGCTATCGTCCAAACGCCTTTGCCAGAGTCTTAAATGACCAAGGCGAAGTGGTGGGGATCGTCAATAATTATGAGTATTTCAGTTTTAATATCGGGCCAACGCTGATGTCGTGGCTAGAACGCTACGATGTGGAAGTTTATCAGCGCATTTTAGAGGCGGATGCCAAGAGTAGCCAACGCTTGCATGGTCACGGTAATGCGATCGCGCAAGTATACAATCACATCATCATGCCTCTGGCGAATGAACGCGACAAATATACCCAAATTCGCTGGGGTAAAGAAGACTTCCGCTCCCGCTTTGGCCGCGATCCCGAAGGGATGTGGCTAGCAGAAACTGCTGTAGACTACGCAACCTTAGAAGCTCTTGTCGCTGAGGGTATTCGCTTCATTGTCCTAGCACCGTCTCAAGCATTGCGTTGCCGTCCCCTCCCGACTCCAGATCGTCCCCATCCTGAATGGATCGAAGTTGGTGGTAGTCAGATTGACTCTACCCGTCCCTATCGTTGTTATTTGAAGCCCACACTAGACACTTCATCTTCACCTCTGAGTGCGATCGCTACTAGCCCCAACGATGGTAGTAAAGAAGAATTACCCTACATTGATATCTTCTTCTACGATGGCCCGATATCGCGGGACATGGGTTTTAGTGATGTCGTTTATAATTCCAGTCACTTTGCCGGACGTATCGGTTCAGCAGTGCGTGGGGATCATCGTCTGGCACAGTTAATTTCTGTGGCGACAGATGGGGAAACCTTTGGACACCACAAAAAGGGAACAGAGAAAACTTTAGCCTACGCCTTTACCAAAGAGTTTCCGCAACAGGGTTGGACGGTAACGAACTTTGCCCACTACCTCAGCTTAAATTCTCCCAGTTGGGAAGTGGAATTAAAGTCAGTCACAGCTTGGAGTTGCGCCCACGGTGTCGGCAGATGGGAGGATGACTGCGGTTGCGGTGGGGAAGGCTCAGTTTGGCATCAGAAATGGCGTCGTCCACTGCGGGATGCCCTAAATTGGCTGCGGGATCAGCTAACTGAAGTGTATGCAGAACATGGTAGACAGTTATTTCGCGATCCCTGGCTAGCGCGAGATGAATATATCCAAGTAATGCGCGATCGCTCTGCTACCAATGTCAACCGTTTCCTCGCCCGTCATCAAACCCACAAACTAACCGCAGCCGAACAAGTAGACGCCCTGCGCCTATTGGAAATGCAGCGTCACGCTTTGTTGATGTTCACTAGTTGTGGTTGGTTTTTTGAAGAAATTTCTCGTCCAGAGGGGACACAAATTCTGCGCTATGCCGCCCGTGCTTTGGAATTGGCAGGGGAAGTGGCTGGTGTGCAACTGGAAAAAGGCTTCGTCAAACATCTTGGTTTAGCCCCCAGTAATGTCGATCAGTTCAAACACGGTGCAGAAATTTATCGGCAACTCGTCTTAACTGCCCAACTTGGCTTTAAGCAAGTAGCAGCCCATTACGCTATTACTTCCCTGTTTACCAATCAGAAACCAGCAGAAACGCACAATTCTCTACCGAGAAAAGATGCTGCTGACAAACAGTCTCAGCGTTACCAGAAGCGGGTTTATTGCTATGCTGCCAATGAGCTAGATTACCAACTGCAACGGATGGGATCGCTAACTCTGGCTGTGGGAAATTTAAAGCTGGTATCAGAGATTACTTGGGAAAGTGAGCATTTGGTATTTGCGGTTCTACATTTGGGAGGCTGGGATTTCCACTGCTGCATTCAACAATTTACTGGGCGGCGTGACTACAGCAAATTAAAAGAAAAGCTGTTTGGGGCGCTAAAACAAGCAAGTGCGGCTCATACGATCTTGGCAATGACACAGCTATTTGGGGAAGAAGCTTTTAACTTGCAAAATCTATTTGCTGAAGAACGCCACCGGATTATGCGGCTGTTGAGTCAGGAAACACTGGCACGTTTAGGACAGTTGTATACTCAAGCTTACCGTGACAATTACGGTGTGCTGATGGCATTTCATCGTGATGAAATTGCAGTACCGCAAGAATTGCAAGTGGCAGCAGATATTGCTTTAGGGCATCGCTGTTTGATGACATTGCGATCGCTTGAGCAAGATATTGCCGATCCCCAAAAGAGTTGGAATCACATCTTGGAATTAGAGGCGATCGCTACTGAAGCAAAACATCTGCGTTGTCGGCTGAATATTCCCGACGGAAAGCAGATGTTAGAACAGTTAATTGCGCGATCGCTCTGGCAATTGTTGCATGATGCCAATGGTAGTTTTAATGCAGATATCCAACTATTGGAACGATTGATTGATGTCGGGGATCAATTAAATATTGATATTTCCCTACAGCGATCGCAGGAACTATATTTTAGTTGTCTGCACAGTCAGATAGCGCCAGTATGTATCACTAGCCTTGGTAATGAAGCAGATAATCAATGTCTTCAGTTGCTCAAGTTGGGTAAAAAATTAGCCGTTGATGTTAGCTCGATCTCAAATCAGTTGAGATAGATGTCAATACTTTTCGGATAAACCCAATAATCTCTCTTTTTGTCTGGGCAATGGGGAAAGGTAAATTCAAATCCTTTCCTCTTTCCCCCAAAACCTGAAAAGTATTGGGATAGATGTAGGAACTCACAGTGATACCAATACGGTTCGGTTAAAGGGGAAAGGGGAAAGGTTTTGAATACATCCTTTACCCTTTACCCGCAAACCCATTCCCCAGACCACAAGGAAAGTGAAAAATGCTTATCCGAACTGTATTGACAGTGATACATTAGTATCAACTTAAAAAACCTCGTTCCCGGCTAAAAACTATTGGTGACAACTTCAAGCGATGTCTACGACGGGCTACGCCTACGCCAAAATGTCAAGTGGGGTGTGGAGATAAGTCCAAAGTGTCTCGCTGTTCAGATTTTGGTTGATATTTAACAACGCCCAAATCTTGATTTTGGGGAGAAGCTAAGATAAGTAATAAGGTCGTTTCAAAGTTCGGCGTTGCATATTTGCGGGATGATTTTGCTAGTTTTGTGGAATGGGCATCTTGCCCGTCCCTTGTATTTCAGGGCGCTCGTTTCGCCCACCCTACAAGAATCATCCTTTGATTCAGCAACGCCCAAAGTTCTTGATTATAGGCGTGATAAAAGTGATAAAATGAGCGGAATAACATCTCAATTGAAATTTTTTCAGCTTCTATCTCGAATTCATTAGCAACTGTATCAACCACATCAATTAAAAATCATAAAATAGCCAAGTTGCCCAAATTTACAACTTGACACCATTAATTGAACCAGTCCACAAATATGACATTTTCAACAATCGTTTAACTAGACTTAAAGCGAGATAATTTGAGCAGAGGACAGGCAACGTTATACATTAATAAGTGTATCTGCAATACCGGACTTGTTCTGGCTTAGTCTCAATAGCAAAGGTTTGGAGATGTTTACTTTATCAGAAACTTCTATCCTGGCGGCAATCCTACTGGTAGCTTTAGGCATTTTGGGCTGGGGCTTTTATCGCGCCAGACCTTTTGGTAAACTGGGAATCTTAGCCTGGTTACAGTCGGTGGTGTTGATGACTCCCTGGCTCCTGTTTTTTGGATTGTTTGCCGCAGGGATTTACATCAATATAGCGGGTATATTGTTCTTAGTGGTGACATCCGCCGGATTGTACGTTTATTTGGGCAGACAGTTACGCGCAGCTGGGCAAGATGCCATCCTCAAGCAACGCGCCACAGAAAGACTCGCTGCGGCTTCCTCACTTGAAGCAAATTCCCCACAACCAACAGCAGCAGAACTGAAACCGGAGATCCCACCGATACCGGAAGATGACTTGAATTTAGTTAAAGGTATTTTCGGTATCGATACATTTTTTGCTACAGAAACGATCGCTTACCAAGATGGAGCCATTTTCAAAGGCAATTTGCGGGGAGAACCAGAAGAGACTCACAACCGTCTAACTGCAAGTTTACGACAACGCCTTGGCGATCGATATCGTCTGTTTTTAGTGGAAAATACAGACGGTAAACCAGTGGTAATTGTCCTGCCGAGTCGCAACGATCCCCGGCCGATGTTGTTATCGCAAAAAGCTTTTGCAGGTATTCTGTTGATAGCGACCATTGGCACAAGTTTAGAAGCTGCGGGATTACTGCTGAATTTTGATTTCTTTGGCAATCCAGGGCGGTTTCAAGAAGCTTTGCCCATAGGCGCTGGGATATTTGCGATTTTAGTAGCTCACGAAATCGGTCATTGGTTACTTGCTCGGCGTCACCAAATCCGTCTTAGCTGGCCTTTCTTTCTGCCGGCTGTGCAAATTGGTTCTTTCGGTGCAATTACCCGCTTTGAGTCTCTATTGCCCAACCGCAAGGTATTATTTGATATCGCCTTGGCAGGGCCAGCCGCAGGTGGGATTGTTTCTTTGTTAATGCTGGTGACGGGCTTGGTGCTTTCTGGCCCAGGTAGTTTATTTCAATTGCCAAATCAGTTTTTCCAAGGGTCGATTTTGGTGGTAAGTTTGGCGCGAGTTGTCCTTGGTTCGGCTTTGCAGTCGTCGTTGGTAAGTGTTCATCCCTTAGTGATAATTGGTTGGCTGGGGTTAGTAATTAATGCTTTGAACTTAATGCCAGCCGGACAACTCGATGGTGGACGCATTATCCAGGCGATTTATGGACGCAAAACCGCAGGACGAGCAACGATCGCAACCTTAATTTTACTGGCATTAGTATCTCTTGGTAATACTCTTGCCATGTACTGGGCGATCGTGATTTTCTTTTTGCAACGAGATCAAGAACGCCCTAGCTTGAATGAAGTCACTGAACCTGATGATGCTAGAGCCGCTTTGGGTCTTTTGGCTCTATTCTTGATGATTACCACGCTTCTACCCCTAACTCCCGGTTTGGCTGGGCGCTTGGGAATAGGATAGAGAGTGCTGAGTGAGGAGTTAGGAGTTTAAAGAACTTTGTCTATCTCCTCACTCTGTACATTTCTACGGTTTCCAGCCTGCTAGCAAATTCGGGTAAGCCGTTGGTGTGGGGAAAATTTTCTGGAAGGCAGTTTGACGCTCTTGAGGCTTTTCTTTACTCATGTTCCAGAGGGTTTCATAGAAAAAGAAAGAGACTCCAGCAAAATTGCGATCGCGTACTTTTTGCACTTGTGTCTGAATCTGCTGCATCGGCACGGATCTATTTTTCAACCCAGCCAAAATGCCCACACTCACTGGAATATGCCTCTTTGCCGCTTTCACTTCTGGATACTCTAATTCGCTGATAAAAACATTCAAATCATCGCGATATATCTGCAAAACTAAGTCTTCAATAATTCCCATTCGTTCCCACTTCTGCCAGTCTGCTAAAAAGAAGTCATAAGAAAAACGTTGAGGATTAGGAGCAACAGAAACCAGGCAATTTTTTTTAGTAGCTTTAATGGCTGTAAATACCCGCTTCATAAACTCGGTGATTTTGTTAGCTCTCCAGCGCACCCATTCTGGATCTTTAAAGTTTTTGGAAGGAGCTTTACCACGGTGTTCTTTCTTGTAAAGTGCCACCGTATAAGCATCGTATCCTAATTCTGATGGTAAGCCAAAATGGTCATCAAATTGAATACCATCAATATTGTAGTTTCTAACAATTTCAACGATTAAATCTTGGATAAACTGTTGTACTTCTGGACGAAAGGGATTTAGCCAAACGCGATTATGTGTCCCTTCTTTGACAATCCGAGTCCCATTACTGCGACTGGTGAGCCATTGGGGACGATTTTTAGCTAATAGAGAATCCGCTGGTGCCATGAAGCCAAATTCAAACCAGGGAATCACTGTTAATCCTTTTTGATGTCCCACATCGACAATTTCTTTCAGGATATCTCGCCCTTTGAGTCCGGGTGTGGGATCGAGCGATCGCCCGATAACTTTTTGGGCAACTTTGCTAGGATACAATGTATATCCCCAATTCCAAACCGCCGGATATATAGTGTTAAAATTGAGTTCGTCAAGGCGTTGCAAAGATCCCTTGAGGCGATCGCGCTCAAATAACACATCACTATCAATATTGGTTAACCACACCCCCCTTAACTCAGATTTTGGCGTTGACGGCAGATTAATTTGAGCGTTCAAGGGGAACGACAACATCATTGTAGCGATCGCGCTTAAGGTCAGCATAACGATAAACAAAAGAGATTTTCTACTTTGGCGAATATTCCACCAAGAAGAAAACTCAACACACCACTCTACAAACCTTTTCATCATTATTTAAAATGTCTGTGTCAGTGAAGGAAACATTGGGATAACTAATATTAATGCTTAACCTTTGTTTCCTGCTCTAAAAACAGATTGCCAATATCAAATAAAAGTTGCATAGTACCTCCATAGCCAACCTTTGTGAGCTGACCATAGTCTAAGCGGTCAAAAATGGGAATCCCTTGGCGGTAGAGAGGAATTTTTAAGCGTTGAGCGATCGCTACTCCATGAGAGTTGGTAATTAGTAAATCAGACCCAACCGCCAATTGCTCAAAGTCTTCCAAATCGCCAATGGTGACGCTATGAATCGGGAGTTTTTCTAGTAGAGGAAAGCGTGTTGTTGTCACCGCTGAGTGAATCTGCACACCTAGCGATCGCAAAAAAGAAACTGTTGACCAAAGCAAATCTGGTTCTAGCGCCAAAGAAACTCGCTTGCAACCAAAGTAAAAGTGATTTTCCAAGATCACATGTTTTAACTGACGGCGTTGATGGCGGTATTTATCCGGTACGCTGACACCACTGATATCCGCCAAAGCTTGCAAGAATTTATCTACTGCTGCTAGTCCCGTCAATTCGCCAAATACCTCATAAGGTATATTGAATCTCTGCTCCAAAATTTGCGCCCCACCGCGCATACTATCACCTAGTGCCAAAGTGAATACAGAACTGCCAAGCGATCGCAACTGTGTCAAAGTAGTACCATTAGGTGCTTTATATCTGCTTATTTACCTGATTGGAAGGATAGGAATGAAAATAAAAACAACTTGAGCTAGAAAGAGCCATATTCATTGGGATCTAATCCTTGCGGTTCCAGTTGGGAGATGTTGGGGAAATATTTTGGAGTAAAACTGGGGTAATGTAAAAGGGTCAAGATGTTTACAAAGCAGCCGTGTTAAACAAAAATTATGTCGTCCGATCAAAGTAGAACGACAATGGTCTTTTAAATAAGCATTAGCTTCTATAATTGCCATTTGACACACGGGTGTAGATCCGTTAGACGGATTTTGCGCTCCTTTGTACCCTATATTGTCAAGTTAGGCGCTTATATCTTGCATATAGATAACTTTTACCCTCACGACTGGAGAGCAAAATCTTGGGCATAGAATTACGCAGTTTCGTATTTCTCGACAACCTGCAACCTCAACATGCAGCATATATGGGAACAGTAGCCCAAGGCTTCTTACCATTACCAGGAGATACATCACTGTGGATTGAAATCTCTCCTGGTATCGAAATTAATAAGATTACAGATATAGCCCTGAAATCTGCCTCTGTCCGTCCGGGAGTACAGGTAGTTGAACGACTATACGGACTATTGGAAGTTCATTCTAGCTCCCAAGGCGAAACCAGAGCTGCTGGTGAAGCTATTTTGGCGGCACTGGGAGTCAAAAGAGAGGAATGTCTGAAACCGCGTGTTATTTCTAGTCAGATTATCCGCAACATCGATGCTTATCAAACACAACTGATTAATCGCACGCGCCGAGGACAGCTACTACTAGCAGGTCAAACGCTGTATGTATTAGAAGTGGAGCCTGCTGCTTACGCCGCACTGGCTGCCAATGAAGCGGAGAAAGCAGCGAGGATTAACATTTTAGAAGTTCAAGCTGTAGGTAGTTTTGGACGACTTTACTTAGGTGGACAAGAACAGGATATTCTAGCAGGAGCAGCAGGAGCATTAACGGCTATTGAAAGTGTCGCTGGTCGGGTAAATTCTCTGGGTGGGCGTCAGGAGTAAAGGAGAGAAAATGGCAAATCGAGAGCATCTAACTTTACTCAAAGCAGGTGCAGTTAAATGGATTGAGTGGAGAAAGAAAAATCCCCAGATTGAACCAGACCTCAGCGCCGCGAATCTACATGGCGATAACCTTAGAGGTGCAAACCTCCAGGGGGTAAACCTGAGAAAAGTCGATTTGGGTAATGCTTTACTCGTGCGAGCAAATCTTAGTGGTGCTGACCTCAGTAGTGCCAACCTCTACAAAGCCCTCCTGAATGAAGCTAACCTGAGTGCGGCTAACTTTAGTGTTGCTAACTTGAGTGGCGCTATACTTACTCAGGCAGATTTGAGTCATGCCAATTTGATTGGATCTGACTTAAGTCAAGCGGATCTTAGGGGTGCTGCGATCGCATCTGCTAATCTAATTGGTACTGACTTAAAAGGCGCTAACTTGAGAGATGCCGATTTAGGTGCAGCAAAGTTGATGCGGGCTAACCTCTCTTTTGCCAACCTCATTGAAGCTAACTTGATTGCGGCTGACCTCAGCGAGGCGAGTTTGTACGAAGCAGAAGTTTTAGGGGCTTATCTTTACAAAGCTGATCTATATAAAGCTAATCTGACCAAGGCTCACCTAAGTGGTGCATACTTGTTGCGGGCTAACCTAAGTGAAGCTGATTTGAGTCAAGCTGACTTGAGCTGGACTAACCTAAAAGATGCGAATTTGGCAGGGGCAAATCTTAGAGGAACTAACCTTAGAGGAGCCGACATTCGGGGAGCTAACCTCAGCGGCGTAAATCTTCAAGAAACAATTATGCCTAACACTTTAACAAAATATTAGTTTACAAGAACAAGGAATTGACGTTTAGATTCATTTTTTGGGGTATCTCTTCCCACAAAAAGTATATAAAATTTATGTAAAGCTTAGTTTTTAGGCTTAATTAAGTAACAGCAAATTCAGTATACTGCCTGACATCGACTGGTTGGAAGGCGAGAACAATTTGATTTTTAGGAATACCAGCGTTAACAAGTTCGTTGGCTATACCGTATTCTGTACCGTCTCTTTGAATCCAGATTTTATCGTTGATAATGTCAATATGGACTAAACAACCATGCACCCGTTGATTATTTTCCCAGCCTAGTGTTAGTAGTAGGTAATGGTTGGCGGTTTGGTCTATAATTAGCTGTCTTTCTAGTTCTCCGTAAGCGTAGGGGAGTTGGGCGTATTCGTTTAATATTTTTTGAATGATTTGGCGATAATTATCTAAGGTATCCATTGCAGTACCACCTTTCGTTTTGAGTCGAAGACAAGTAAACAAAGGCGTTAATTTTCTAATAAAATTTTACCAATTGATTCTTGAAATAGTTCTGAGTAAGTTCCTTGACGAATAGCCAGATACAACCGGCGGTCAGGTTCTAAGTGAGTAAGAATATAGTAATATAAGATATATTGATATATTGCCCTAAAGCATTTTCTACAAAAATTATGACTAACTAAACAAATGCTCCCCCTACTGTTGATTATGCACCTCTAGAATTACAAGGGGAATTAATCGCCATGCAAGAATTAATGATTGAGGATTTATTAACTATTGCTCAAAGTCAAGTTCCAGAAAGTCAACAAGAACTACATTTACAACTTTTACAAAAAAATCAAAATAATCAATTAAGTGAATCAGATAGATTATTGTTGCGTTCGCTCCAAGTAAGTGCTGATTATTTAATGCTTAAAAAAGCATACTCTTATGCACTTTTAAAATGGAAAGGCTATTCTATTCCAGATTTTGAGCAATTAGTAAAGTAATAGCAGTGTCATCTATACCCTAAATCTATTCGCCCGGTTATATTGACCATTATTATGAAGTTATCAATATTTTTGAACTCGCGGAAAGATGCAAAAAAGCCTGGTGATTTATAATCGCTTGGTGATACTCTTGACATCTAAAGTAGAATCTTAGTACGATATCATATCAATTAGATACTTGAAAGTAACTTCAATGCATTAGAATTAATAAAATGACAAGTTACCAAAATGATATTTTAGAACTCTACCAAATTTGTCTTAGAGAATTAATTAAACAAGATAACCTCGAATTAAGAAAACAGATAGAAAATTTTATTGAAAATTTACTAAAAACATCAGTTATTAATTCTTATCAATATAAACACGCAATGATGCAACTAGAAAATCAAATAAATTATATCAATCAGTTAGAAAATATTGAAAAGCTCATATCCAGTAAACACAACCAAATAATATCTAGTAAAAAAATTCTAGATAAATTAAACAGCTTATAATTTATTTTGGATATGGAGATAATATTAAGATTTCATTATTTTAAATGTGGGTTGTGTTTTTTTAAGTTTTCTTTAATTTCTTGTAATTTATCTTCCCTATCTTCTGTTTCAAGAAATATTCTAAGTAAAAAAACATATTTGTCTTTATAATCTGGATGAGTTCCTTTCGAGCATATTACATTCTTACGTCCTGTAACCTTGCATTTAAGGGAATAAAGTTTATTCCAAACCTCCCAATGAACCCATACTTCTTTACCTACTTGTAAATCTGGAGGTTCAAAATCATATTTGGCTACGGTTATATAATCTGCCTCTGAGTTTTCAGGCAGAACATTAATTAAAAGTTCTATTTGACACTGAAACATAGATAGATTAACCCATCCCTTGTTGTATAAAATATACTATTTTTATTACCAATTACTTAAACATATAATTTAATATTTTTATAGCATCTTCTGTAAAAAGTGTTTTATCAAAGTATTGCCATAGTAGCTTTAAACTGCCGCCCTGACATTTTAGCTCACAAATCTTATAAGCAGTATCACAATCAATTCCTACTGCCTCAAAAAGCTTAAATAGAGGATAGTTAAAATGCCAGGCTAATCGTTTTACCACAGCAAGGTCTTCCTCTGAAATAGGATAGTATGTTCTGTTAAATGATTGTAAAATATACTCATAAGATTCTCCACAAGCTATCAACTGTCCAAAATCACCAATTAACCCATCAGGTAAGTTTGTTCTTTCTAAAGTTATACGTATGTAATCGTTAAAATCAGACATAAAGTTTTTTGTTAAGTTAATTAATCTAAACAGATGCAAAACCAGTAAACTGCCGGACATAAGGTGATCTAAAACCCAAAACAATATCTGTTGTCGGCACACCTAATTCTACTAATTGATTAGCTATTCCTTCTTCAGTAAAATCGCGCTGAATCCAAATTTTTCCATCCTTGATACTAATATGAATTGGGCATCCATAGACTCTTTCCTCATCATTCCATCCTACATATATTAATAAATAGCGATCGCGTTCTGTATCAAAGACAATTTCAGTATTTTCTAAATCTTCCTTTGGTTGCTCATTTACATATTTATAGATAATTTTTTTTACTAGTTCCTGATAATTTAATTTTTCCATAATACTATCTCCTATTTTTGAACATAAAAAACTAATAACTTGATTTCATATCGTTCTAATACACTTTGAATAAAATAATCCATGAAAAACTCTTGATATATATCTTTAGCTATTGCCAAGTATAATACTCGTTCAGAGTCCTTCTGCTCCAACGCTACTCTATAGTTCAAAAATTGACCGACAGCTGTATAAAATTCTGAGATTGCGGACATCCCAATAAAACTTTTTACCTCTATTGCTATTTTTTGCTCATCTTTCTCAGCCGCAATTAGCTTTTGCGCTCCCATGTCTATTTTAATTCTAATTTGTAAATTGAAAGAACAAGGGATCGTGTGTAATTTTCCAGCCATCTTTTTCTAAGGCTACTTTCACAGTATTATGGAAAATATCTTTTGCTGACATATAAAAAATAATAATCTAAATTCTAATCTTATCTAATTTTTTAAGTAAGCTATTGCACTTGAGTTTACTCTGCGGGAATGCCTTCAGGGAATGTGCGAACACAAAAAAGGGATAAGCCCAAAAGCTTATCCCCAAAAAAATTAATTAATCAATGTATCAAGTTCCTGATGTCCAAGAATTGATGTACTCAATTTGATCTGCTGTCAAACTATCAATTGTGATACCAATAGCCTGCAACTTCAAACGAGCAATTTCTTGATCGACTTCAACAGGAATTGAGTGCAAACCAGGTTGCAACTTACCTTTATTCTTCACCAGGAATTCACAAGCCAAAGCTTGGTTGGCAAAACTCATATCCATTACGGCGCTGGGGTGTCCTTCAGCCGCAGCTAGGTTAATCAAGCGTCCTTGTCCAAGAACGACAACTGATTTACCATTTTTCAATTTATACTCTTCGGTGAAAGGACGAACTTCTTTGATTTCCTTAGCTTGTGCAGCCAAGTATTTCAAATCAAGTTCCAAGTCAAAGTGACCGGAGTTACAAACGATCGCACCGTCTTTCATGACATCGAAGTGTTCGCCACGAACAACGTGCTTGTTACCAGTCACAGTGATAAAGATATCACCTTGGGGTGCAGCTTCAGCCATTGGCAGGACGCGGAAGCCATCCATTACGGCTTCAATTGCCTTGATGGGGTCGATTTCGGTGACGATGACGTTAGCACCCATGCCACGGGCGCGGAGGGCTGTACCTTTACCACACCAGCCATAACCGACGACAACAACGTTCTTCCCAGCCAACAAAATGTTTGTGGCGCGGATAATGCCATCTAGGGTTGATTGCCCAGTACCATAGCGATTATCAAAGAAGTGCTTGGTGTCCGCATCGTTGACGTTGACTGCGGGGAAGGTGAGAACGCCTTCTCTAAACATGGCGCGTAACCGAACGATCCCAGTTGTGGTTTCTTCGGTGCTACCAATCAAATCAGCAATTTGGTGTTGGCGTTCTTGTACCAAAGTTGCAACCACATCACTACCGTCATCAACAATAATGTTGGGGCGATGATCTAAAGCTATTTGGACGTGGCGGTTATAAGTTGCGTTATCTTCGCCTTTTTGAGCAAAGACGGGAATTTCATGATCGACGACGAGGCTAGCTGCTACGTCATCTTGAGTTGATAAGGGATTGCTAGCAATTAAAAGCGCGTCTGCACCACCGGCTTTCAGAGCGATCGCCAAATGTGCTGTTTCTGTTGTGATGTGGGCACAAGCTACAAGGCGTAAACCAGCGAAGGGCTTTTCGATCGCAAAGCGATCGCGGATTTGCTTCAAAACTGGCATTTCGCGTCCAGCCCATTCAATGCGCTGTCTTCCCAAGGCAGCTAGGCCGAGGTCTTTAACCTCGTGCTTTAATCGGGGAGAAGTTGCGGTCATCAAAAGTTACCTCAAAAAATTAAAAAAGCTACGTAAGTTTTACGCACTCTACTAGGTTATTCTACTACTGGCGATTTTTGCTTGTATGAAAGCAAATCGCTAGTCAAGAATCCTCAAAACTAGCTTGACGCTTGATCGCCGGAATGTCAACTTCCTCTCCAGCTTCTTCCTTTTTGTTTTATCTTTGGTAAGAGTAAGACTCTAATCAGCCTTACTGGTAATTCTCAGTTTATTGTCATCTCTCTAAAGATAGAAAAAAACAAAAAAACATCAAAATTTCATTGTTTAAAAGGAAAACCTCAACTTTAGATAGGTACATCTACCCAAAGGAATTAAGCAGGATAGTTAAAGTAGTAATTAATAGATTTTACTCAAGGAGGTGTTTGAGTGCGCTTTCAATTTTTGGCGTTGGCTTTGCCCGCCGTAGGCATCGCCAGTTCAATGGCCATAGGCGTTGTATCTGTGCCAAAAGCCACAGCCCAGATACCTTTTGTACCGCAACTGCAAGCTCCCAGCAGTATTAGTAATGATTCAGATAACAGAGTTGTTTCGGGCTGGATTTATTTAGATGGTCGTCGGTTATTTCAAATAGCGGCAACAAGAACTAATTTTCCTGAGCGTTCAGAAGATATTCAAAAGAAGTTGCAGAAAATTGGCCAAAATTACTTTCAATCACCAGCAAACACACCAGTCAAGGTAGAAGTTCGCAAAGTAAACGAATTACCAGTAATTTATGTCAATGGTCAATATCTGATGACCGTTACTTCGGAAGATGCGGAATTGCGACAGGTAGATATATCGACATCGGCAAATCAAGTCGCCGAATCATTACAAGAAGACTTGCAACAAGCAAAACAAGAAAGGCAAATTCAATCTTTAATCGACCAAAGTAAAATTGCTGGCGGTATCGGACTAGCAATGATTGTCATGAGTTGGGGAGTATATAGCTGGCAGCGGCGTTCCCAAAAGAATTTAGAAAACTCCATTGCCTCTCAACCCCAGAGGGAACTCTTCAACTACCCAAAACCAGCAGATCAAGCAATTACAACACAATTAAATCAACGACAACAGCAACATCTCCAAGAAGCCAAAAGACGATTGTTTCAGCTCAGTCAAGCCGGAATTTGGGGAGGTGGAAGCTTCTTTATTTTGGGTTTATTTCCTTATACACGAGGTTTGCAGGTAGCAATTCTCACAGCTGCCCAATTTCCTTTGCGATTAGGTGTGGTATGCCTGGCAACCTATGTAGCAATTCGTTTGACCTACGCCCTGATTGACCGCTTCGCTTCCACCCTGATTAGCAGTGGTGCTTTCCTCACCCCAGAAAGTTCTGCACGGTTGCAGCTGCGAGTTTCCACATTTTCTGGTGTAACTAAAAGTATCACTACTGTTATCTGGGTAGGAGTAGGTTTCTTGATCGCGCTGGTATCCTTGGGGATAGATATCGTTCCCTTACTAGCGGGTGCCAGTTTAGTTGGTGTTGCATTGTCTTTGGCATCGCAAAACTTAATTAAAGATGCAATTAACGGTTTTTTGATCATTTTAGAAGACCAGTATGCTTTAGGCGATGTGATTAATGTGGGAAACGTGGGAGGCTTAGTAGAAAATCTGAATCTGCGCATGACCCAACTGCGGGATTCTGAAGGACGCTTAATCACAATTCCCAATAGTGAAATTAAAGTTGTTGCTAATCTTTCTAGTCGTTGGTCGCGAGCCGATTTAACAATTCCCATCGCTTACCAAGCCGATACAGAAAAGGCTTTGAACTTGATTGCAACTATTGCCGATCAGATGAATCAAGAAATGCAATGGCAGAGTCAAATTTTGGAACCGCCGCAAGTTTTGGGAATAGATCAATTTGGCGATCGCGGTTTGATTATTCGTGTCTGGATTAAAACACTGCCCCTCAAGCAATGGGATGTAGCACGCGAGTTTCGCCGCCGCCTAAAAGTTGCCTTAGACGAAGCTGGAATTTCCATCTCTGTACCTCAACAAGCAATTTGGGTCAATGACGATCAATTGTTAAATTTTTCGAGTAATGGCAAAGATAATTAGAAATTTAGATTGATTACTGCATTTTTCAGTTGATGAGACTAAATCCTAACTCTCCCGCGATCGAGCTACATTAAACCTGCCTTGAAAATAAGGCAGGGGGCAGGGGGCAGGGAGCAGGGCTACGGTGTACACACAAGTCAAATTACCCCCCTTAATCCCCCCTTATAAAGGGGGGAAACTAGAAAATCTTGTTCCCTCCCCTTTACAAGGGGAGGGTTAGGGTGGGGTAAAACTGACGCTAAAACCTTAGTTAATCGCTCTGCCTCTAATGATACATTGAGTCATTAGCATAAATATATGCATTCCCATACTGACAATAGAAAAAAGAAAATATCTCACATTAAACCTTAATAAATCCTTATATTAATAAAAAGCTACTACCTTACTAACGACTCTTGAACTTTTCCTTGATTTATGTCTGTCAATACCTTCATCAGACGACCAGTGCTGACGACGGTCTGCACGTTCATCATCTTGCTCCTGGGAAGCATCTGTATACCGATTCTTCCTATTTCTCAGCTACCAGACCTTGCCCCAGTACAAATTACAGTTAGCTCCAACAATATTGGTGCGGATGCTCAAACAACAGAAAATACTGTCACTAACATTATTGAGCGACAAATTAATGGTGTTAAAGATGTATCTTATATATCTTCTAATACGGGTAATGATGGTTCGAGCAATATAACTGTCTCCTTTCCAACTAATGTCAATAGCGATATTGCTCAAGTAAACGTTCAAAATAAAGAAGCACTGGCTTCACCTCAATTGCCAGATACTGTTCAACGAACAGGTGTCACCGTTGAAACGGCATCGAGCAGTTTGCTACTTGTCTATGGGTTTTACTCAGAAAATAATGAGTATGACAACATTTTTATCAGTAACTATGTCGATCTGTATATTTTTGATCAGATCAAACGGCTTCCTGGTGTAGGAAGTGCCAGGGTTTTTGGAGAACGCAAATATGCCATGCGTCTCTGGCTCGATCCCAACAAGCTTGCCCAACATCGACTAACTCCGCAAGATGTGACAGCTGCCCTGCAACAACAAAATATTCAAGTGGGTGCAGGGGCAATTGGTAAGGAACCAGCACCAGATAATCAAAGCTTTGAATTTGCTTTACGGGCAACCAGTCGATTTAAAGATGCGGCTGAATTTGAGGATATGGTGCTAAAGGTAAGTCCAGCTGGCACTAGTAGCACTACTAATAACCCCACTAATAGCACCCTAGTTAAAGTCAGAGATGTCGGTCGAGTTGAACTAGGAGCAGAGAACTATCTGGCTGATGCCAAATTCACTATTCCAGGAAATGCTCCCAAGGCAGCCGTGGGTTTGGGGATATATCAACTTCCCGGTAGTAATGCCCTGAAGGTTGCTCATGCTGTTGAAGAACAAATCAAGATACTAGAAAAGAGTTTTCCACCTGGACTCAAAGCCCAGTTGGCATTTGATACCACTCCGTTTGTAGAAATTTCTTTAGAAGAAGTTCTGCACACTCTGGTTGAGGCAATTGTCCTAGTGGTCTTGGTAATTTTTGTTTTTTTACAAGACTGGCGTACCACGATCATTCCGACTGTGGCGATCCCTGTTTCCTTGATTGGGACGTGTGCAGCTCTGTTGGTTTTAGGATTTCAGATTAATACACTGACCTTGTTTGGTTTCGTACTCGCGATCGGGATCGTCGTGGATGATGCCATTATTGTGGTTGAGGCAGTTGCAGTCAAACTAGAACAGGGTATGAGACCCTTTGAAGCGGCTGTCGAAGCCATGAAGGAGTTAACTGGGGCAATCATTGCCACTTCACTTGTACTCATGGCGGTATTCATTCCAGTTGCCTTCATTCCGGGTACTACTGGGATTGTTTACAAACAATTTGCCTTAACCGTTGCTTGCTCTATTGGCATCTCCACCTTCAATGCCTTAACCTTCTCTCCGAGTATGGCAGCCATTCTCATGCGCCCTGCTCAGACTCCACGGGGCCCTTTGGGGTGGTTTTTTACACAGTTTAATCGGGGATTTAGCTGGTTCACACGGCGATATGTCGGGTTTGTTAGCTACCTTACCCATGTCAAACCGATTGTAATTGGGGTTTTTATTACTGGTTTATTAGCAACAGTTTTGATGTACAGAGCAGTACCTACCGGATTTATTCCAGAAGAAGATCAGGGTTACTTCTTTGTCATTGTCCAAGGGCCTGACGGGGTTTCTTTGAAATATACCGAATCTGTGATGGACAAGGTAGTCAAAGAAGTCACATCGGCTCCCGAAGTTAGAGCTAGTTTTATGATCAGTGGCTTTGGTTTCGATGGTAATGCTTCCAATTTAGGTATTGCCTTTGCTAACCTGAAACCCTGGAAAGAGAGAACTGAAGAATCTCAATCTGTTTATGGCATACTTCAAAGACTAAACAAAAAGCTCTCTACAATTACAGAAGCCAGAGCGATCGCAGTAAATGCTCCTCCAGTGAGAGGATTAAGTACTACGGGTGGTTTTGAATTTATCATTCAAGACAAAACTGGCAGTGCGCCCATTGAAACCCTAATTGAGACTGCTCAAAAATTGATCGGGGCGGCACGTAAAAGCCCTGTTCTCCAAGGAGTCTTCACTCAGTTCACCGCAGATACTCCCCAATTTGACATTCAGGTAAACCGCAACCAAGCCAAAGCTCTCAATGTCGAAATTAACGACATCTTTGGGGCGTTGCAAACTTATCTGGGGTCGCAATATGTGAATAACTTCGTGCAGGGACAGCGACAGTATCGGGTATATGTCCAAGCAGATGGAGTGTTCCGTTCTAATCCAGATGATATTGGTAAGCTGTATGTTCGCTCTGCCAGTGGGGCAATGATTCCGTTGAGCAGTTTGGTGAAAATTACTCCCTTCGTAGGGCCGAAAACCATCGCCCATTACAACTTGTACAGGTCAATCAAAGTACAGGGCGCTCCGGCTCCCGGTGCTAGTTCTGGACAGGCGATTAAAGCGATGGAGCAACTAGCAGCAGAAAACTTACCTCAAGGGTTTGGTTATGAGTGGACAGGGACTTATCTCCAGGAGAAGACATCTGGGGGAGCTACAGGCTTTATTTTTGCCTTAGCGATCGTTATTGTCTTTCTGGTGCTGGCAGCTCAGTATGAAAGTTATATTGACCCAATTATTATTTTGCTGACAGTTCCCCTAGCAGTTTTGGGAGCAATGACAGCGATTTGGCTGCGTTCCAATATTTTCATGACAGATAGCCTCTTCCCCAAAGTGGTGGATGATATTTATTGCCAGGTAGGTTTGGTGACTTTGATTGGTCTAGCTGCGAAAAACGCGATTTTAGTCGTAGAATTTGCCAATCAACTGCATGAGCAGGGCATGAGCTACACGCGGGCGGCAGTGAAAGCTGGGGAAGAACGTCTGCGACCGATTTTAATGACATCCTTTGCAGCGTTGTTAGGATTTTTGCCCTTGGTAATCTCTGAAGGAGCTGGAGCCAGCAGCCGTTGGTCTTTAGGAACAGCGCTGTTTGGGGGGTTGATGCTTTCGACGTTCTTGAGTTTGTTCTTAGTACCAATTCTCTATATTTTGGTTAAAACCTTGGCTCAAGCTATATTACCTCGGAAGCGAGGAGGTTCAAATCCTCCAAATTCTCCAGGAACTTCGGGAACTAGAGATGAAGCTATACCTGCTGGCTCAAGTCAGCCAGAGACGCAACTTAGGTCTCAGGAGGATGGGATAACCTAAGTTTGGGCAAGGAGGCAAGGAGGCGGGGGAGCAGAGGGGCAAGGGGGCAGGGGAGCAGGGGGAATATAAACTTAACCCCACTGTTGCGCTAGTTTCCCGTAGGGTACGAAGAACCACTTATTAAGAAGTGGATGGACTTAGCCCCATGTTCCGCTCTGATTCACGGCAGCAGATAAGAGGTCTTTGCCCCCTGCCCCTCTGCCCCTCTGCTCCCCTGCCCCCCTGCCCCCTGCCTCTTCTCAACTATGCAGCCTAAAAGCGTATCAGCTTATCCACAACATCCTCTAACTCTGATACCATTTTCTGTAATTTCCTGCTTGCTAAAAAATTTAGTCGAAGTAGAATTAAGTACTTAGATAAGGAAGAGTGAAATGGGACTTAGCGACGGACTTTTGAACCCGACCAAAAAGGCTATGGTCATAGAGGACTGTTGCAACATGATCGAAGGACAGCTTGCATCCAAGTCAGGCATGAGCGGCATCGCTTTGAAAACTGCCTTTGCCGCCCTGAAGGGGGTTAAGCCAGGGTATATTCCCTATGTGGTTGAGCAGATTTTGCCGCAATGCTTCACGGCACTTGATCCCATTTGGAGTCAAGGCGTAGAGAAAGGCGATCCAGTTGAATATCTGAGTGTGAATCGCTCTGATACAGCAGACGCACTACTGGGTGTTACCGATGCGAGAGTCAAGAACTCAAACCGCCAAATCGTGCGAGGAACCTATGAAAAACTTCGCGGTTCAGCCAAAAAGCACGTAGAAGAAGCAGTGCCAGATTTAGCCAAAGTAATCAATAATTACACTAAGTCCTGAGCAAAACGAGTAAAGACGCGATTAATCGCGTCTTCTAGAAACGTGGGAAGCGCAGATGCAAAGTAGCTTTTCACCAGATATCGTCTCAAAACTTCACCAACTCCAAATTAAGTCCTGCCCGTTGGATGGCTCCTTCTTTTAACTGTTCTCTGAGATTGATTCAGGCTTTTTGAGTAGTATAATATTGCACAGCTTAGTTAATGAATCGACTGCGATCGCCTAGCGTCTCCTCCAGAGAATCGCCTTTTTCAATAACTCGATCGATTAGTTCAATTGGCTCATCTGGCAAGGTGATGTTAATCCGGCGACGCATTATTTTCGTTCTGTTTTGTACGGCAATTTTATTGTAAACATCAGAATATGTACAGCTGTGCAAAAAAGCGTATTTCATTGCCGTAGCCATCGGCTAAGATAATTCTATAAAGTGCGATCGCTTGACTCTTACTTGATATCGTTGCAGAGATGGCGATCGCTCAAACTCACATTCGGATCAAGCGGACATGATCTGAGGGCGCTTTTGCATAATTCTGTCGTCGCCAATCTTCAGAAATCAGGTCAAAATGAGCGAATAGTGAGTTTTAGCAAAACAGACTTTATTAAAAGATGCCGAAAATATCACAATCTTGGAAAATAATAAAGTAAGTCGAGTATCACATGACTCACTTGATTTCCTCATTTCTTCTAGGAAAATATGACTCATCCTTTCCTTGAACGCCTGCGTAGTCCAGATAGCCCAGTCCTCGTCTTCGATGGGGCGATGGGAACCAACTTACAAACCCAAAACCTGACTGCTGAAGACTTCGGCGGCCCACAGTATGAAGGTTGTAACGAATACTTAGTCCACACGAAACCCGAAGCTGTCGCTAAGGTTCACCGCGACTTTCTTGCTGCTGGTGCAGATGTAATTGAAACGGATACCTTTGGCAGTACGTCTCTGGTGCTGGCAGAATATGACTTGGCAGACCAAGCCTACTACCTCAGCAAGACAGCCGCAGAATTGGCGAAGCGTGTGGCGGCGGAATTTTCCACACCAGAAAAACCCCGGTTTGTGGCAGGTTCCATCGGCCCGACAACGAAACTTCCAACCTTGGGACATATTGACTTTGACACCATGAAAGCTACCTTTGCTGAACAAGCAGAGGCGCTGTGGGATGGTGGCGTCGATTTATTTCTGGTGGAAACTTGCCAAGATGTGCTGCAAATTAAAGCGGCGCTGAATGCCATTGAAGAAGTGTTTGCCAAAAAAGGCGATCGCAGACCGTTGATGGTGTCTGTGACAATGGAAAGCATGGGCACAATGTTGGTTGGTTCAGAAATCAGTGCTGTGCTGACAATTTTGGAACCTTACCCAATTGACATTCTCGGTCTAAACTGCGCCACTGGCCCAGACTTGATGAAACCACATATCAAGTATCTGTCAGAACATTCACCTTTCATCGTTTCCTGTATTCCCAACGCGGGTTTACCTGAGAACGTCGGCGGTCAAGCGCACTACCGCCTGACACCGTTGGAATTACGGATGTCGTTGATGCATTTTGTTGAAGATTTGGGTGTCCAAGTGATCGGGGGTTGCTGTGGGACGCGTCCAGAACACATTCAACAATTGGCAGAAGTTGCTAAAGGTCTGAAGCCAAAAGTTAGACAACCAAGTTTAGAACCAGCAGCAGCATCAATTTACACCACTCAGCCTTATGACCAAGATAATTCTTTCTTGATTGTTGGCGAACGTCTCAACGCCAGTGGTTCCAAGAAGTGCCGCGATTTGCTAAATGCCGAAGATTGGGATGGACTCGTTTCAATGGCGAGGGCGCAAGTAAAAGAAGGCGCACACATCCTTGATGTCAACGTCGATTATGTGGGACGTGACGGCGTGCGGGATATGCACGAATTAGTTTCGCGCATTGTTAATAATGTGACATTACCCTTAATGCTTGACTCCACCGAATGGGAAAAAATGGAGGCGGGTTTAAAGGTCGCCGGTGGTAAGTGTTTGCTGAACTCCACCAACTACGAAGATGGGGAATCGCGCTTTTTAAAGGTGCTGGAGTTAGCGAAAAAATACGGTGCTGGTGTAGTCATTGGTACTATCGATGAAGATGGGATGGCGCGGACAGCAGATAAAAAGTTTGCGATCGCCCAACGCGCATACCGTCAAGCTGTAGAATATGGCATACCACCCACAGAAATATTCTTTGATACCCTAGCGTTACCCATTTCCACTGGGATTGAAGAAGACCGAGAAAACGGTAAAGCCACAATTGAAGCGATTCAGCGGATTCGTCAAGAATTGCCTGGATGTCATGTGATTTTGGGTGTTTCCAATATTTCCTTTGGTTTAACTCCAGCCTCGCGGATGGTGCTGAACTCGGTATTTTTGCACGAAGCGACAACGGCGGGAATGGATGCAGCCATTGTCAGTGCTAACAAAATTTTACCGTTATCGAAGATTGAGGAACGCCATCAAGAAATTTGTCGTCAGTTGATTTATGATGAGCGGAAATTTGAGGGTGATGTTTGCATTTACGATCCCTTGGGAGAGCTTACCACAGCCTTTGCTGGGGTGACAACTAAGCGCGATCGCTCCTTAGATGAAAGTCTCCCCATCCCAGAACGTCTCAAACGCCATATCATCGACGGCGAACGCATTGGCTTAGAAGAACATCTGAAAAAAGCCTTAGAAGAATATCCTCCTTTGGAAATTATCAACACCTTCCTGCTAGATGGCATGAAAGTTGTCGGAGAATTATTCGGTTCTGGACAAATGCAGCTACCCTTCGTCTTGCAATCTGCGGAAACCATGAAAGCGGCGGTAGCGTTTTTAGAACCGTTCATGGAAAAATCAGAATCGGGCAACAATGCCAAGGGAACCTTTATCATTGCCACAGTCAAAGGCGATGTCCACGACATTGGTAAAAACTTGGTGGATATCATTTTATCTAACAACGGCTACAAGGTGATTAACCTGGGAATTAAGCAGCCAGTGGAAAATATCATCAACGCTTACGAACAGCACAAAGCTGATTGTATTGCTATGAGTGGTTTGCTGGTAAAATCCACCGCCTTCATGAAAGAGAATTTGGAGGTATTTAACGAGAAGGGAATTAGTGTACCCGTGATTTTAGGTGGTGCGGCGCTGACTCCCAAATTTGTGTATGAAGATTGCCAAAATACCTATAAAGGTAAAGTCGTTTATGGCAAAGATGCCTTTTCTGACTTGCACTTCATGGATAAATTAATGCCAGCTAAAGCTACTGGTAACTGGCAAGATTTGCAGGGATTTTTGAACGAAATTGAAACTGCTGAAGTTTCGACAAATGGTCACAAAGAACCAAAAGCTACAACTGCTGAAGAAACGTCTGCTGAACTAAAAGAAGTAGATACAAGACGTTCCGAAGCCGTAGCTGTAGATATTGAACGTCCAACGCCGCCTTTCTGGGGAACGAAGTTATTGCAGCCTAGTGATATTCCCATTGAGGAAATATTCTGGCATTTAGATTTACAAGCTTTAATTGCTGGACAGTGGCAATTCCGCAAACCAAAGGAACAATCTAAGGAAGAATATCAGGCTTTCTTAGCTGAGAAAGTCTACCCAGTTTTAGAAAGTTGGAAACAGCGAATTATTGAAGAGAATCTGTTGCATCCCCAGGTGATTTATGGGTATTTCCCTTGTCAAGCCGAGGGAAATTCTCTACATGTATGGAACCAATCACAGCAGGTTACAACTTTTGAGTTTCCTAGACAAAAGTCTTTAAGACGGCTGTGCATAGCAGATTTCTTTGCACCAAAGGAGTCGGGAATTATTGATGTCTTCCCAATGCAAGCGGTGACTGTAGGGGAAATTGCCACAGAGTTCGCTCAAAAGCTGTTTGCAGACAATCAATACACCGATTATCTGTATTTCCACGGTATGGCGGTGCAGGTGGCGGAAGCTATAGCTGAATGGACACACGCTAGAATACGCCGAGAGTTAGGTTTTGCTGCTGAGGAACCCGACAATATTCGGGATATATTAGCACAACGCTATCGTGGCTCCCGGTATAGTTTTGGATATCCAGCTTGTCCAAATATTCAGGATCAGTACAAGCAACTGGAGTTATTGCAGACTGACAGGATTAACTTGTATATGGATGAAAGCGAACAACTTTATCCAGAACAGTCTACCACTGCGATTATTACCTATCACCCGTTAGCCAAATACTTTAGCGCGTAGAATCTTACTCGTTAAAGCAATAGCCTCGGTGTTAGTGATATTTCGCCCTGGAAAATCCCCTTTCAAAACCTCTCTTCTTCTAGGCTACGGTGTGTATACAAGTCCTTCTCACCCCCTCTAACTCCCCCTTTCTAAGGGGGAGAACCGGATATTTCCCCCTTTACCGAAGGGGAGAACTGGATATTTCCCCCCTTTACAAGCTACGGTGTACACACAAGTCGAATTACCCCCCATAATCCCCCGATGCATTGGGGGGAAAACTAGAAATACAGTTCCCTCCCCAATACATACGGGGAGGGTTAGGGTGGGGTAAAACTTACGCTTAAACTCTGATGAGTGAACTGTTTCAGACTTGTGTGTACACCGTAGCCAATACATCGGGGGGATTAAGGGGGGTAAATCCAGAGTTTGGGCTTCATTACCAAGATGTGTGTAAACCGTATCCTTCTAGGAGATGTAGTGTATACAAACGAAACAAGGTACTGTTACTTTGATGATTTTTCCGGGAATCCTGTAGTTGTATACCCACCAAATTTATTAATCTCTCAGCTTAGGTAGGCTTATTTATGCAACTCATCAGCTCGTTAGATATTAGAAATTCAGAATATTTATCCAAAAATCGCCTCATCAGTTATCATCACCAGTTGCGTCTAATTTTTTCGCTGGGTAATCAGGTAAAAAACGTTCTGGAAATTGGGATTTTTAATTCTCTATTAACAGATATCTTGAAGAATAATGGATACAACGTTTCCACTGCTGATGTTGACCCCAGCCTCAAACCAGAAATAATTTTGGATTTGACTACAGATTTTTCCTTACCAAAAGATAAATTTGATGCGATTGTCCTGTTTCAAGTTCTGGAACACTTTCCCTACCCTCAGTCAGAAGAAGCATTGAGAAAACTTGCTATTGCAACCAAGAAATTTTTGGTGATTTCGATTCCCTATTGCACTCAATACCTCTCGTTTCAGGTGAAAACCTCTTTCTCAGGCAGACCAAGGCATTTACTATTCAATGTCCCCAAATTCTGGAGTACAACGCCAGTCTGTGACGAACACTGCTGGGAAATGGGTTTAAAAGGATATCCGAAAACGCGGATTTTAAACTCTGTTGCCAAAGCTGGGTTAACTGTTAAGCAAGAATTTATCGATCCCAGTTATCCCTACCATTATTTTTTAGTGTTGGAGAAGAATTTTAGTAATACTTAAACAGCAATTTGTAGGGAGTGGAGAGTCGGAAGTAGGGGAATCCGAATCAGAAAATGGCGGCAAACAATGCTCAAAAAAGGTGCGATCGCCTAAGCTATGCTTTTAAAATCCTAATTGGTATCATGCCCTTCTGTGTTCTCCGGGTTTATCCTGGAAAACAGAGGGCTAGGTTGTATTACCTACTATCATCGTTTCAGATACTAACATCGAAAATTACCAATTATGCTAGAACAAGGCACTATCAGTATTCATACTGAGAATATTTTCCCGATCATCAAGAAGTCGCTTTACTCAGATCACCAAATCTTCTTGCGGGAACTGGTATCCAACGCTGTAGACGCCATCCAAAAGCTAAAAATGGTATCCCGCGCCGGCGATTATGCTGGAGATATCGGCGAACCAGAAATTGAAATTGCCATTGACAAAGATAAAAAAACTCTATCCATCTCCGATAACGGCATCGGAATGACCGCAGATGAAGTTAAGAAATATATCAATCAAGTTGCCTTCTCTAGTGCTGAAGAATTTATTCATAAATATGAAGGCAAATCAGATCAACCGATAATCGGCCACTTCGGTCTTGGTTTCTACTCTTCCTTCATGGTGGCGCAAAAGGTAGAAATTGATACCCTTTCCTATCAAGAAGGGGCGCAGGCGGTTCACTGGACTTGTGATGGTTCCCCAGCTTTCACTCTCGAAGAATCTTCCCGAACAACTCGCGGTACTACTATTATTCTCAGCCTGCAAGGGGAAGAAGAGGAATTTCTCGAATCTGCACGAATTAAGAATCTTGTCAAGACATACTGCGACTTTTTGCCAGTCCCAATTAAACTAGATGGCGAAGTAATAAATAAGCAAAAAGCACCGTGGCGAGAGTCTCCGAGTAATCTGACTCAAGAAGATTATTTAGAGTTTTACCGCTATCTGTATCCTTTTCAAGAAGAACCTTTGTTATGGGTACATCTAAATACAGACTATCCCTTTATCATCAACGGGATTCTGTATTTCCCGAAAATGCGACCGGATGTAGATGTTACCAAAGGGCAGATCAAGCTATTTTGCAATCAAGTTTTTGTTAGCGACAACTGCGAAGAAATTATCCCGCAATTTCTGATGCCGATGCGGGGTGTGATTGATAGTACCGATATTCCTCTAAACGTATCGCGTAGTGCCTTGCAAGGCGATCGCACCGTGCGAAGAATTGGTGACTACATTGCCAAAAAAGTAGGCGATCGCCTCAAAGAACTTTTCCGCGATAATCGTGAACAATACATTAGCGCCTGGAAAGACCTCGGCACTTTCGTAAAATTCGGCGTTCTCAACGACGAGAAATTCAAAAAACAAATCGAAGATATCATCGTCTTCCGCACCACTGCCAAGTTGACAGAAAAAGTTGCGGCTGAAACGCCAGTGGTTGAAGTCCAATCTTCAGACGGGGATGCTTGGCAAGATGTCACTCCTGCACCCATTTCTGACTCAGCACCCAGCGCTCCATATACTACGCTGAAAGAGTATCTAGAACGCAACAAAGAACGCAACGAAAATCGGGTTTTCTACAGCACCGATGAAGCAACCCAAGCTACATACATAGAATTGCACAAAAATCAAGGTTTAGAAGTCCTGTTTATGGACTCCTTCATCGATACCCACTTTATAAACTTCCTAGAGCGCGAATATCAGGATGTCAAGTTTACGCGGGTAGACTCAGATTTAGATAACACTCTGCTGGAACAAGATAAAGATAAGGAAATTGTCGATCCCAAGACGAACAAAACCCGGAGTGAGACGATTAAAGAGTTATTTGAGAAATCCCTCAACAAACCCAAACTCAACATCCGTACCGAAGCTTTGAAATCAGACGATCCTCAAGGTACACCACCTGCGATCGTGCTTTTACCAGAAATTCTTCGCCGCCTGCGGGAAATGAACGCCATGATGCAGCAGCAGTCAGCAGAGTTTCCCGAAGATCACATTTTGCTGGTGAATACTGCTCACCCGCTAATTCAAAATCTGGCTAATCTGAACCAAGGTAGTATTATCCAAGGTAACGGTGAATCGTCTACAGATCAGTTAGTCAACTTGATTTGTCAACACGTTTACGATTTAGCGCTGATGTCTCAGAAAGGATTTGACGCTGAGGGAATGAAATCCTTCGTCGAGCGATCGAATGACGTACTCACCAAGCTGACGGAACAAGCGAGTAAATAGTGCTGAGTGCTGAGTGCTGAGTGCTGAGTAGGAAGTTAAGAGTTAGGAGTTAGGAGTTAGGAGTTATTTTTCCCCTGCTCCCCTGCTCCCCTGCTCCCCTGCCCCTCTGCCCCTCTGCTCCCCCTCCTCATCTCCCCACTTCTGCTGCCTAAGACCTAAAATGGAAAGGCTGTATTAAAATAACAATCTGGAGATAGTTGCTATGTCCCGTCGCTGTGAACTAACTGGTAAGAAGGCAAATAACGCTTTTGCTGTTTCCCACTCCCACCGCCGTACTAAACGCCTTCAGCAGGCTAATCTGCAAGACAAGCGTGTTTGGTGGGAAGCCGGAAATCGCTGGGTAAGATTAAAATTGTCTACCAAAGCAATTAAAACTCTGCAAATTAATGGGTTAGAAGCAATGGCAAAAGAAGCTGGGATTAACCTGAATCATTACTAAATAATCCGGATTTCATAGCCCGAAACTTTTGTAGGTTGGAATATATAGCGGTTCTTGCTTGGGTACAGTACAGTTTTGACCTCTCTCCAAGCCTCTCTCCTAAAAGGAGAGAGGCTTTGAATCTTACTTGCCAACGCTAGTAGGGAAGGGGCTGGGGGTTAGGTTTGTATTCTATGCAATTGGGAATCGCTATAGGTGATTCTTAGGGGCGCACAGCTAGCTGTGCGCCCCTAATGTTTATTAACGTGACGTGAGTTCGACAAGCCCTTTTTTGACCTCTCCCCCAACTCTCCGACACGGAGAGGGGAGCCAAAACCCTAATTTCTCGTTGCTCCTCCCTTTCCCCGTGGGAGAGGGAGGTTGGGAGGGAGAGGTTCATGGAACTCACGTTTATTTAGCAGGCAAGAGGCAAAATAAAGAAGACTCTTTGAATTATACTGAGCTTTTTGACGCAATCAATATGAGTTATTTATGTAATTTTTACACTACGGGTAAATCGCGGTATCTCTAAATAAAAATACTTACCAGTTTTCTATTTTTCATAATTAAAGTTAGACCCTCTATACCCAAAACTAATGATGAATTGATTTTGTAATTGCTCAACACTATTAACAAGAGGCTGAGATAGAGATTACCTAAATAAATAGAAAAGCTACCCGACCTAAAACGACTATAGAACTAGGCAAAATAAGCCTTGATAGTAAAGCTATGAAATAAAATCCATAAACTAAAAACCGCAGAGGAAACTACAAGTAATCAAGACTCTCCACTAACCAAGACTAGTTGAGCAATTACAAATAAACAAGGGAATACTGAAAGCAGGTAGTCTATTTTATTTATAATTTATGACAGCGAACAGTTATGAAGCATCAAAACACTTAGACCTGCAAGAGTGTCACAAACAGCTACAGCTAACGGTTCAATATCAAAAAATATTGGCGAGGATTCTGGCTAAGATTCGTGCATCTGTAAATATCGAATCTCTATGTTCGACTTCTTGCCAAGATATTTGTCGGCAATTGAAGATTGAGCGAGTTGCAATCTACCGCTTTAATGAAGATTGGAGCGGTAGTTTTATTGATCGCTTGGGCTTTGCAGAACATCCTTGGGATGCATTGACCGCCTTTGGACAGGACTTGGTTTGGCAAGATTCGCATTTGCAAGAAACCCAAGGCGGACGATATCGCAAAAATGAGCCGTTTGCTGTAGCTGACATTTACGATGCAGGGCACGCTCGCTGTCATATTGAAGTATTAGAACAGTTTCAGATTCGGGCGTATGCGATCGCACCGATTTTTATTGGTGCAAAATTGTGGGGAATGCTGGCAGCCTATCAACATTCCGCTCCTCGGCAATGGTGTCCTCACGAAGTTGAATTTTTCGCTCAAGCTGCCAGCCATCTTGGTCTAGCAATGCAGCAGACAGAAACCCTAGAACAAACCAAACAACGCACAGCAGAACTGCAAGATGCGATCGCACGGCAACGAGCATTAACTGAAGTAGTAGGAAATATTCGCTCCTCTGTGAATACCGAAATTATTCTAGACACTGCCTGTCAAGAACTCTGCAAACTCCTGAAGCTAGAGCGGTCAGCAATTTACCGCTTTAATGAAGACTGGAGCGGCGAATTTGTTAGCCAATTCGGCATGGTAGAGGCGCAGTGGGATAGAATCAATCCCTTTGGCAAAAATCTCGTTTGGCAAGATACCCACCTCCAAGAAACGAAAGGTGGACGCTACCGCAATAACGAAAGTTTTGTTGTCAACGACATCTACCAAGCCGGACATTCGCGTTGTCACATCGATATTCTGGAGCAATTCAAGATTCGGGCATATACCTTAGCGCCCATCTTCATCGGGCCAAAACTGTGGGGACTGATAGCAGCCTATCAACACTCCGGGCCGCGTCAATGGGCAAATTACGAAGTTGAATTCCTGGGACAAGTAGGGGCACAATTGGGAGTCGCGATTCAGCAAGCCGAGAATTTGGCTCAGTCGAAACAACAAGCTTCTGCCCTACAAGATGCGATCGCTCGGCAACGAGCATTAACTGAAGTAGTCGGGAAAATTCGCTCCTCTTTAAATATTGATTTAATCCTAAAAACCACTTGCCAAGAAGTATGTAAACTGCTGCGAGTTGAGCGGGTTGGCGTTTATCGCTTCAATGAAGACTGGAGTGGTGAATTCGTCAGTAATTTCGGCATGCTTGAGGCACAGTGGGACAGCATTAATCCCTTTGGCAAAAATCTCGTTTGGGAAGATACCCACCTTCAAGAAACCAAAGGTGGACGCTACCGCAACAACGAAAATTTTGCTGTAGAGGATATTTATCAAGCTGGACACTCGCGCTGTCACCTAGATATTTTGGAGCAGTTCAAAATTCGCGCTTATGCGTTAACCCCAATTTTTGTGGGACGGAATTTATGGGGATTGCTGGCAGCCTATCAACATTCTGCACCGCGCCAGTGGGATAGTGTGGAAGTGGAATTTTTGGGACAGGTTGCTAGCCAACTAGGAGTGGCACTGCAAAGTTCTCAAATGGTGACTCAAATTCAAACTCGCGCTGATGAACTGCAACAATCGGCTGAACAGCGCCGGATTTTATTTGATTTGGTCGTCAAAATTCGGGAATCTTTGGATTTGGAGACGATCTTTAAGACTACAGTACAGGAAGTGAGGCGATCGCTAAATACAGATCGAGTTGGCATTTTCCGCTTCGATCCTAATGTTGGTTTTTGCAGTGGTGAATTTATTGCTGAAGATGTGTTGCCCAAGTTCGATTCTGCCCTCGCCGTGAAGGTGCAAGACTATTGCTTTGGCGATCAATACGCACCCCAATATCGTCAAGGGGAAGTGCAAGTTATATCTGATGTCAACAGCGTTGGCTCCAAAGTACCTCATCTTGATGTGATTGAGCGATTCCAAGTCAAAGCACAGATTATTGTGCCGTTGATGGAAGGTGATGAACTGTGGGGGTTGTTGTGCATTCACCAATGCACTCATACACGTCATTGGGAAGAAGCTGAATTGGAATTTGTCACCCAAGTGGCGGCTCAACTCAGTGTAGCGCTGCGTCAAGCCAACCTGTTTCAACAATCCAGTTTGCTAGGTCAAACTCGTGAAGAAGCGAATCAACTCGCCCAGGCACTGAATGAGCTGCGTACTGCCCAAATGCAAATTATCCATGCTGAAAAAATGGCTAGCTTGGGGCAACTAGTGGCAGGAGTTGCCCATGAAATTAATAACCCGATTAATTTCATCCACGGCAACTTAGAACACGCTCACCAATACACGCAAGAATTACTTCGTTATGTGGAGCTTTTTTGGCATCATTATCCCGATGCTGCACCAGAGATCCAAGAGTTTTTCAATAAAGCTGAAATAGAGTATTTATTCGAGGACTTACCTAAATTATTTCAGTCCATGCAGGTTGGTACTGAGCGCATTTGCGAAATTGTTACCTCTTTGCGGAACTTCTCACGCCTAGATGAAGCTGACTTCAAGCCAGCAAATATTCACGAAGGCATCGACAGTACATTGATGATTTTGCAAAACCGTTTGAAGCCCTCAGCCGATAGCCTTACCATTCATGTGAGTAAAGATTATGCTACTTTACCTCTAATAGAATGCTATCCCGGGCAGTTGAATCAGGTATTTATGAATTTGCTCTCCAATGCCATTGATGCATTAGAAGAACGAACCACGCAGCAATCTTCTGAAGCACTGGCAAAAAACCCCAGCAAAATCAAAATTTCTACCTCCCTGCTCAATAAAGATTGGATTGTCATTCGCATCGTCGACAACGGACTCGGCATGGATGAAAAAGTTCTTTCTCGACTGTTCGATCCATTTTTTACTACCAAGGTTGTCGGTAAAGGTACAGGATTGGGATTGTCTATCAGCTATCAGATAGTTACAGAAAAACATAACGGCAAGATATACTGCCAATCTGAACTTGGTAAAGGTACAGAGTTTGTGATTGAGTTGCCGATTCGTCAGGTTGCAGCTAGAAAATCAGTAGCTAAAGTCAACGGATTAGACCAAGAATAAGCAAAGAGGCAAAGTGATGATTTTTGCCAACTCACCTGAAAAATTATCACTTAGCCCTCAGCACTGCTTTGATCACGGCAGTATTAAGGAAGTAGACGCAATTAAATATAAGATGTAGTAATTACGAGCGGAAGGAAGTCAAGCGTGGCAATCTCAGTCTTTGCGATCGCAACTCTTAGAGACGCTTTGCGAAGGCTGACGCCAACGCAATACGAACTATCTTATATTTAATCATTTATCGGTAGCGATAATATGTAAATCTATTTTTTGATGCCTAATTAACTCCATCAATCTTTGTGTGAAAGAACCTTTGAGCCATCTTTTCCATGAAGACTGCTGGCTCTCACCAATAATAATTTGAGTAATATGATAATCTATTGCAACTTGAGCAATTTTCTTGGCGATATTTTGGCTCTTGAAGTGTAAAAATTCGCCACCAAACTCTCGACATAATTTCTCGCAGATATCGATATGCAAACTTTCTTCTTTGGTGAGGAAACGTTCGGGATATGCTACGAACACAGTATATAGTCGCGCATTCATATAATTGGCAATGCGTGCGCCTCGACGTAGCAACTGCACGGAATCAGGGTAAGTAGATACACATACTAAAACTCGTTCGTGAACATTGCAATTTTGTCCTACTAAGCTGGAAGTGTTTGCTTCTTCCTCAACTGTATCTGCTACTTCTCTTAATGCTAGTTCCCTTAAAGCAATAAGATTACGACGCTGAAAGAAGTTTTTCAGGGATTGCTCGATTTTTTCAGGAGCATAAATTTTCCCTTCTTGTAAGCGCTCTTCTAAAGTTTCTGGAGTAACATCAATGACAACCACAGCATCAGCTTCATCAAGTACATAATCAGGAATACGCTCTCGCACCACCACACCTGTAATTCTTGCCACTAGGTCATTTAAACTTTCCAAATGCTGAATATTGACAGTGGAATAAACATCAATTCCAGCGGACAAAATTACTTCCACGTTCTGATAACGTTTTTCTCGTTGAGAACCAGGAACGTTAGTATGAGCAAGTTCATCCACTAGAACCAGTTGGGGAGAGCGTTGCAAAATTGCGTCTGTATCCATTTCCTGTAGAGTGACGTTCTGATGGATGCAGGCTTTTTGAGAAACTACCTCTATTCCAGCAGCTTTCATTGCCGTATCTTTGCGTCCATGAGTTTCTAAGACACCGATAACTACATCAATTCCATCTTGTTTGAGTTGATGTGCTTCTTCCAGCATTTTGTAAGTTTTGCCGACACCGGGAGCCATACCAATAAAAATCTTATGTTTCCCGCGTCGGTGAGGACGAATATAAGAACTATCAGGAGATGGGGTATGAGAATGAATCATTAACAAGATATTAGGTAAATTGACAATAGTTAATTTAGAAAGCTGGGAGAAAATGAGAGGGTTACTTTTTTTGAGTTAATCGTTTATTGGGACTGTAATCAGAGCAATTAATCGCTTCTTTTATTGACTCCTTCAAGAACTTAACTTGCAGGCTGTAAAGCATCCAAAGCCATATTTAGCTGCAAAACATTGATTCCAGGTTCACCAAAAATTCCCAGGAATCTGCCATCGATGTTTTGAGATACTAAAGTTTGAATTTGGGCTGGATTCAGATTACGGGCGCTGGCGATACGCCGCACCTGTGCTTGGGCTGCTGCAATACTGATGTGAGGATCTAAACCGGAGCCGGAAGTATAAACTAAATCAGCAGTTGGTTGTATATTGGCTTGTTTCAGCCGTGCTACATCCACTTGAATGCGTTTGAGGAGTTCAGGATTGCTGGGTGCGAGGTTGCTAGCTCCTGATACCCCAGTTTTTGCAACTTCTGGGGCTATGCTGTATTTTACAGTGCTGGGACGGCTCCAGAAATAGCGATCGCTATTAAAAGGTTGACCAATTAAGGCAGAGCCTACAACTGTACCTTGACTATTAGTAATTAAGCTACCGTTAGCCTGAAAAGGCAATGCTATCTGTCCACAAAGTAGCATAAATAAAGGATAGAGAAAGGCTGTTAGTAACCACAAAGCTAAAGTAGAACGAACAGCTTTATTGAGTTGGCTCATTAGAATTTCTCCGGTTGAAAAATGACTACGAACAAATAAATGCTCACACTCAAAGTCATGAGTCCTAAAAGGGCAATAGCATAAGATGCAGAACGTGATATTGCGAACGGTGTTGCGGCTTGTACTGCTGGTGCTAGAAATACATTCAAGCAAAGCAGTACAAATAGAGATAAAGGAATACGATTTGTTTTTTCACCAATAAAGTCAAATACATTCTTCATAATTAAAATAGTGAATTACAATGCAGAGTTTTGGACTAAGCTAGACCTATGAACACAATCAAAACATCAATTATTTTGATGGCAATGAAGGGAATCACAACGCCACCAAGTCCATAAATAAAGATATTGCGTTGCAAAAGTTGATCTGCGGTTAATGGTCGGAATTTAACCCCAGTCAGTGCTAAGGGGATGAGTGCTGGAATCACTAAGGCGTTGTAAATCAAAGCTGATAAAACCGCAGATTGGGTACTTGCCAAACCCATAATATTGAGAGTGCCAACACCAATGCCCGAAAATATTGCAGGAAGAATGGCAAAATACTTGGCGATATCGTTAGCAAGAGAAAAAGTGGTGAGTGCGCCACGGGTAATCAGTAATTGTTTACCAATAGTGACGATATCAATTAACTTAGTAGGATCAGAATCTAGGTCTACCATATTAGCAGCTTCTTTTGCTGCTTGAGTACCTGTATTCATTGCTACACCTACATTTGCTTGAGCTAAAGCTGGGGCATCATTAGTACCATCTCCAGTCATGGCTACGAGTTTACCTTGGGCTTGTTCTGTCCGAATTACCTCAATTTTGTCTTCAGGTGTAGCCTCGGCAATAAAGTCATCAACTCCTGCTTCTTCGGCAATCACAGATGCAGTAATACGGTTATCTCCGGTCAGCATAATGGTTTTAATTCCCATTCGCCGCATTTGATCAAAACGTTCTCGAATACCCGGTTTAATGATGTCTTTGAGATAAATTACACCAAAGATTTCATCATTTTTACAAAGTGCTAATGGAGTACCGCCTAATCGAGAAATTCGTTCAAAGGTGGTATCAAGTTCAGGAGTTAATTTTCCATTACGCGATCGCACAAATCCTTTAATCGCGTCCACTGCACCTTTACGAATTTGTACCTCGTTGGGTAAATCAGTACCACTCATCCGCGTTTTGGCAGAAAATTCGATACCTTCTGCTTGTTTAGGATCAAAATCTAATTTTGCCCCTAATTTTTCTGCCAGTTTGACGATGGATTTTCCTTCTGGAGTTTCATCAAATATGCTTGATTCTAAAGCAACCTTTGCTACCTTTTCCATAGAATGACCGTTAACAGGAATAAATTCTTCTGCCAAACGGTTTCCCAAAGTAATCGTACCTGTTTTGTCCAATATCAAGGTGTTGATATCCCCGCAAGCTTCAACCGCCCGTCCAGAAGTAGCAATTACATTAAACTGGGCGACTCTATCCATCCCAGCAATCCCAATAGCACTTAATAATCCGCCAATAGTGGTAGGAATCAGCGCCACAAGTAAGGCTATGAGTACGGCAATACTAATAGGCGAATCAATGTAGACTGACACCGTAGGTAAAGTGGCAATCACAACTAAAAACACCTGAGTGAGAACTGCCAACAAAACCGTCAAGGCGATTTCATTGGGTGTTTTGCTGCGAGAAGCTCCTTCTACTAAACTAATCATGCGGTCAAGAAAGCCTTGTCCAGGGTCAGCAGTCACCCGAATTATCAGTTCATCAGAGGTGATACGCGTTCCTCCAGTCACGGAACTAGCAATATCTGACCCTGGTTCTTTCAATACTGGTGCTGATTCTCCCGTGATAGCAGATTCATCCACAGAGGCAATACCTTTAATTACCTCTCCGTCAGCAGGGATAATATCTCCAGCAATTACCTTGATTTGGTCGCCACGACGTAGGGCTGTAGAACTAACCTCTTGGATGGAACCATCAGCAAGGAGTTTTTTGGCTTTAGCATCGGATTTTGTCGATCGCAAGGCATCTGCTTGAGCTTTGCCTCGTCCTTCAGCTACAGCTTCGGCAAAGTTGGCAAAAACAACGGTTAAGAACAGAATCAGGGTAATTAAACCATTGAATAATCTGGGATTGTCACCAGGTGTTGGGCCAAATAAGTTTGGTGCAATTGTGACCAGTGCTGTGATGATCGTACCCAACCAAACTACAAACATCACTGGATTTTTCAGCATATTACGCGGATGCAGCTTGACAAATGCTTGCTGAAATGCACGCCTGTAAAGTCCGGCTGATTTGGCTTTGGTTGTATGTTTGCGTTCTTGTCGCGGTTTTGTAGATGGTGTCATTGGTGATTAATTAATTTAAAAAGTTCACACATTCGCCGTTAGGCGTTCTTGTAAAATGGCGCAAACAAGAGAATATTTATCCACCTCTGGCAATCAGAAATGCTTCTGCTATGGGGCCTAAAACTAGTGCGGGAAGGAAGGTGAGAGCGCCAAGAATTAAAATTACTCCGCTTGTAACTCCTGTGAAGAGTCTAGTGTCAGTTCTGAGAGTGCCGGTGGTCATAGGAACAGGTTGCTTGCGGGACATACTATCCGCCAAAAGTAACAGTGCAATAATTGAGATATAACGCCCTGCCAACATACTGACACTGGCGCTGAGGTTCCACCACAGAGTGTTATCACCTAATCCTTCAAAGCCAGAACCGTTATTCGCTGCGGCGGAAGCGTATTCGTAAACTACCTGGGAAACACCATGAAAACCTGGGTTACTAATACCTGAAAGGGTATCAGGAAAACCGAAGGTAATAGCCCAAGGAATGAGAATAACAAAGGGGTGAACTAATAAGACAACGCTGGCTAGGACAATTTCTGATTTCTCGATTTTGCGTCCTAAAAATTCTGGTGTCCGTCCCACCATTAACCCAGTCAGGAACACCGCCAAAATTAGATAGATAAATAGGTAAGCTGTGCCAGTTCCTTGACCTCCCCAAATAATTTGCAAAAACATATTAAAGAGAGTTGCAAATCCACCTGGAGGCATTAAGGAATCATGCATACCATTAACAGCACCACACATAGTTGCTGTAGTGATGACTGCCCATAATGCTGTTTGTGCCCATCCAAATCGAACTTCTTTGCCTTCTAAGTTGGGTTGCTGTTCATCCAATAGTCGGTTAACAAGGGGATTCCCTTGAAATTCACCTACTGCGGCAATACCTATTAAAAATACAAAAATGACGAAGACCATCCAAAACACTAGCCATGCTTGTTTACGGTTATTAGCAAATATGCCGTAAGTGTAAATCAGTGCTGTGGGAATAGAAATCATTGCCCACATTTCTAATAAGTTCGTAAAGCCGTTGGGATTTTCAAAAGGATGGGCTGAATTGATCCCAAAGAAGCCACCACCGTTTTCTCCTAATTGTTTAATAATTTCAAAATGGGCAACTGGGCCAAGGGCAATTACTTGAGTTGCCCCTTCTAAGGTGGTTGCTGTGGCTGGGCCTGCCAAAGTTTCTGGTACACCCGCCAAGATTAATAACAAGCCACCAATCACAGATATGGGTAACAAAATTCGCGTGATTGACTTAATCAAATCGCTGTAAAAGTTGCCTAATGGTCTACCAGTTAAACCACGAATAAAGGCAATTCCTACTGCTAAACCCGTCGCCGCTGAAGTAAACATCAAGAACCCAAGGGCGAAAGTTTGACTAGCATAGCTAAAGGTTGTCTCACCAGAATAATGCTGTTGGTCTGTGTTGGTGAGAAAGGAAAGTGTAGTGTGCAGCGCTAAATCCCAACTTGGCGCACCTAAATTTGTAGGATTCAGCGGCAACCATCCTTGCAGCATCAGGATTAAATAAACTAAAATCCCCATGACGAGATTGCTATACAGTACTGCTTTGGCATATTGCCAACCTGTCATTTCTTCTTGGGGACGTATACCACTAAAGACATAAATAGCTTTTTCTAGGGGATTCATTAGCGCATCAAGGAGTGTTTTTTCTCCCATGAAAACACGAGCTATATATTTCCCCAGTAGGGGAGTAGTTGCTATGACTATCAGTAATGTCAAAGCAATTTGTATCCATCCTTGTAACATGAATTTAAAAAAGCTCCTGATACATTTTTATATTGTCGAATTTTTGATGAAACACTCTTTAGCTGAATAGAGAACTGGATGCTTTTTGTTAAGGACAAAATTTAGCAGGGGAACTGAGGCTGAACTTAAAGCAACAGCTAGTACATAATCTCCATGCCAGATGATGGGTTCAGCACTTGCTAGGATGACTTGATTATTTCTAACAATGCCGAGAAATATGCAATTTTCTGGCAATAATAAGCTAGTTAAAGCTTTGCCACAATGGCAGCTGTTACTCACAATTTTTACACTTGTTAAAGCTAATGCCATAACGCATTTTTGTAATTAAGAGAAAAATAAGAACAATGTTCTCTAGTTGTTACTAAATATAATCAACTAATTTATGAGCTAAAACAAGTAATAGAAGGGTATAAAATAGCGTTTATTTTTTGTTTATAGTGTTTATTAAACAATATATATCAAGCGTTTAAGACGTTTATTTTTAGGTAAATACTTCATTCATTGGTTAATAATTTGATATAATTAATTTAGGTAAATATGGTTTTTAGTTAAAATAATAAAAAAATTAACCATCATGCCCTAAATGGTAGATTTCAAAGTTAGATCACTTCATAAAGAATCGCCTTTAGGCAAATCTTTGCTAATTGCAGGTTTATTTGTAGTTGCACTAATTCTGGACTACTCTACACCAACTGAATATGTGTTTAGCTATCTCTACACAGGGCCCATTTTGTTAGCAAACTCCTGGTTAGGGAGACGTGGCACTTTTCAAGCTACCTTCGTTGCAGTATGCCTAACCATCCTGAATCTTGTAATGCCAGGTGGTGAAGTCATGAAGGTTTCTATGATCGCCAGTAGAGCGATCGCTGCGATCGCATTGATTGTCACAGGTGTTTTGAGTGATCGCCTACGTCGTTCGGAAGAAGCGATCGCCCTGACTCGTGCCAAACTAGAAGCTCAAGAGGAATTGTCCAGAGTGCGTGAAGATTTTGCTTCTACTCTCACCCACGATCTCAAAACTCCGTTGCTGGGAGCAATTGAAACTCTCAAAGCTTTTGAACAAGAAAAATTTGGTGCTGTCTCATCGGCACAGCAAAAAGTTTTAGCCACAATGACGCGTAGTCATCAAACTTCCCTACAACTGCTAGAAACTTTGTTAGATATCTATCGCAATGATACAGAAGGCTTAAAACTCAACTTAGCACCTATAGATTTGGCTATTTTGGCAGAAGAAGCTGCTAGTACTCTCTCGGAGTTAGCAGCTAGCCGTCGCGTTTATCTTTCACTTAACTATGGTGAATCTGATTGGCGGCGATCGCTATGGGTTAAAGGTGATGCTTTGCAACTTCAACGAGTTCTGACTAATCTTTTAGTTAATGCTATCAACCATTCTCGGCGCGGTGAGCGTGTGGAAATAGTATTAGAACCGCAAGCTTCCTATCAAGTAGTGAAAATTTTAGATACCGGTGCAGGTATTGTACCTGAACAATTCTCCCATTTATTTGAACGATTTTACCAGGGACATAGCCAACGCCAAGCTAAAGGTTCTGGATTAGGGCTTTACTTATCTCGGCAAATTATTGCAGCCCACGGCGGTATAATTTGGGCAGAGAACAGAGTACCTATTGGTGCAATGTTTGCTTTCAAGCTCCCCGTTTACCCATCTCAATCTTCTCTTACTGTGTGAGATGCCATCTACCCCAATCAAAATTCTCCTAGTAGAAGATGATGAACTTTTTCGTTTAGGTTTGCACGTGCGATTGCAACAAGAAACTGGCTTAGAGATTATCGCTGAGGCCGAAGATGGAGAAACAGCTATTGAGTTAATTAACCAAAAATCTTTCGATGTAGTGCTACTAGATGTGGGATTGCCAGGAATTGGGGGAATAGAGGCCTGTCGTCAAATTAAGCAGCAAAATCCTCAGTTACCAGTTTTAGTTTTGACTTCCCACTCTCAAAACTCTCTAATTGCCCGATTAATTGAAGCAGGCGCTCAAGGCTACTGCCTCAAAGGAGTGGCAGCAGAAAAATTAGTGCTGGCACTTCGTTCTGTCGCTGCTGGGGCATCTTGGTGGGATGAAACTGCAACTAAAGAAATTCGTTCTACTTTTGCATCTGATCCTGGAAAACCTAACTCAGAAAATATCTCAAAACTTTCCAACCCCCTAACTCAACGCGAACAAGAAATTTTATTACTGCTGGCAGCTGGAAAAACTAATCAAGAAATTGCTCTGGCACTCTACATCACACCTGGGACTGTGAGGGTTCATGTTCATGCGATTTTGCAGAAATTAGAAGTGCGCGATCGCGCTCAAGCTGTTGTTGTTGCTCTACAAAAAAGTTTAATTAAAGGACTTGTGTAGAAATAAAGGTAGGTATGTGGCAATACAGTTCAGTTAAGCTTTTTTCTCTCCCCCTGCTCCCTCTGCCTTAACAGATAAATTTGCTTAACCTAAGCGTATTGAGATATCTGGTTGCTACAGTCGGGGTGAAAAATATTAAGCTGGTAGATAGCACATTTAAAATTTAGCGGAAATTCGCGATGCCTGCGGCAGGCTACGCCGACGCATTCATCGGCGGTTTAGAATTTCCCATTGGCGAACTACCTGTAATTACATTATGTTTGATGCATTATCTGACCGTTTAGAATCCGCCTGGAAAAAACTGCGGGGACAGGACAAAATTTCTCAATCCAACATTCAAGATGCATTGCGCGAAGTGCGCCGCGCCTTGTTGGAGGCAGATGTCAATCTCCAGGTAGTCAAAGATTTTATTAGCGAAGTCGAAGCCAAAGCACAGGGAGCCGAGGTGATTGCCGGCGTGCGACCTGACCAACAGTTTATCAAAATTGTTCACGATGAACTGGTACAGGTGATGGGAGAAGAGAATGTTCCCATCGCAGAAGCCCAGGAACAGCCTACTATTATTCTGATGGCTGGGTTGCAAGGTACTGGTAAAACCACAGCTACCGCTAAGTTAGCCTTACATCTGAGAAAATTAGAGCGTAGCTGTTTGTTGGTGGCGACAGACGTATATCGCCCAGCAGCGATCGACCAGTTGCTAACGTTGGGTAAGCAAATTGAAGTACCAGTATTTGAACTAGGAAGCGACGCCGATCCCGTAGAAATCGCAAGGCAAGGTGTAGAACGCGCTAGGGCAGAAGGTGTAAACACAGTAATTATTGATACTGCTGGTCGTCTGCAAATTGACGAAGACATGATGGCGGAATTAGCCCGCATCAAAGCAACAGTCCAACCCCATGAAACTCTGTTGGTGGTGGACGCGATGACTGGTCAAGAGGCTGCAAATCTTACCCGCACCTTCCACGAACAGATCGGAATTACTGGGGCAATTCTCACCAAATTAGATGGTGATAGCCGTGGTGGTGCAGCGCTTTCGGTGCGAAAGATTTCGGGAGCGCCGATTAAGTTTGTGGGCGTAGGCGAGAAAGTCGAGGCACTGCAACCGTTTTATCCCGATCGCATGGCATCGCGGATTCTCGGTATGGGCGATGTGCTGACCCTGGTAGAAAAAGCCCAGGAAGAGTTTGACTTAGCAGATGCTGAGAAAATGCAGGAGAAAATTTTGTCAGCGAAGTTTGACTTTACTGACTTTCTCAAGCAGTTGCGGATGCTGAAGAATATGGGTTCTCTGGGAGGCTTGATCAAGATGATTCCAGGGATGAACAAGCTCTCAGACGATCAACTCAAGCACGGAGAAACCCAGCTAAAGCGCTGTGAGGCGATGATTAACTCCATGACTCGCCAAGAACGCCATGACCCCGATTTATTAGCTAGTTCTCCCAGTCGGCGGCGGCGGATTGCTGCTGGCTCAGGCTATAGAGAGTCAGATGTGACTAAACTGGTAGGTGATTTCCAAAAAATGCGATCGCTCATGCAGCAAATGGGTCAAGGCGGCTTCCCTGGAATGCCAGGAATGTTCGGCGGTGGTGGCATGGGCAACGCCTTCGCAGGTGCAGGCAATCGTCCCGCAGCCCCTGGATGGCGAGGTTATGATGGTGTCCCAGCCACAAAAAAGAAAAAACCCAAAGATAAAAAGAAAAAAGGCTTTGGCAATCTTTAGTCAAGAGTCATTGGTCATTGGTCATTAACCGATGACAAAGGACAAATGACTAATGACAAATAGCAGCAAATGCTAGGCAGTGCTAAAATTAGCATTTCGACCTCAGAATTTATCAGCAGAGGAAACTAACCTTCAATTTCTCGGCAGCAGCCAGATTTTAAGTTACTTCCTCACCAATTAGTTGCTAACTAATATCTAACAACAGGAGAATGATTCTTCAACCATGATCAAACTGCGCTTGAAACGATTCGGTAAAAAGCGGGAAGCAAGTTACCGCATTGTCGCCATTAACAACCTCGCTCGCCGCGATGGTCGTCCCTTAGAAGAATTGGGATTTTATAACCCCAGAACTGATGAAGTGCGACTAGACGTTCCCGCCATCGTCAAGCGACTACAACAAGGCGCTCAACCTACTGACACCGTTCGTCGCATTCTAGTAAAAGCTAATGTTTTTGAGCAGGTCAGTGCAACAGCCGCATCATAATTTCGGAACAAAACTCCCAACAGCTAGCCCCAACTATGTTGAGCTGGTTCGGTTTTTGGTGCAGCCGTTTTTGGAATCTCCAGAGACATTAAGTGTCGATTGCGAAATTTCTCAGGCCCTCAACCGGGTTTGGGTTCGCATCGCCTTTGAAAGCACAGATAAAGGAAAAGTGTTTGGTCGAGGGGGACGCAATATTCAGGCGATTCGGACAGTAATTGCCGCAGCCGCAGCCGCAGCTGGGCAATCAACATACCTGGATATCTACGGCAGCACCACGCCGGGCCGCGAGGGTATGTCTTTTGATGAAGACACAGAAGATCGATCGCCACCGCCGACTAAGAGAGAACCGCGAAATGATGGGCCTAAACCCATTGTTAAACCGCGCCTCCGTTAGGTTGAAACTAGAGAGCAAATCTGAGCGGTTGTTGTTACCTCCGCTCAGAATTTTTATAAAGATGGAAAGTAGCAAAAAGATTTTTAAATCTTTTTTTGGACTCTTCCCCAGTAGGGGCTATACCCTCACCCCCAGCCCCTCTCCCAAGATGGGAGAGGCAGGGTGGTTTCATACAAGCAGAGAAAAACTCAAACTGGGTTTCAAAGCCTCTCCCCCCGTGGGGGAGAGGTTTGGAGAGAGGGAAAAAGCTATGCCACAAAACGAGAAATCAAGACTTATGTATTTTTCTTTTTTCGTATGAAACCACCCTGCTCTCCCAAGATGGGAGAGGGGAGTAAATTCTCCAGTTCCTCTTCTCCCGATAGCGAGAAGGGGTTAGGGGATGAGGGCAAGCTGTACGCCCCTACGGATGATTAATTTGTTGCAAATATTTTTCAAAATGTAGGTAATAAAAGCATAATTTCGCCGTTAGCGAGAAAAAATTAACCTTTGTCAAATACAGATCCTCACCAATTAAGAAATACTATGGCAGGTGCCTTAACAATTCAGCTGCCGAATATTACCAGTGCGATCGCTCTAGCCGGAGATGGAGAAGAAAATCTCAAAATGCTATCTCGGCAAACAGGAGCTGCTTTAGTTCTACGTGGACAGGAATTAGTAATTTCTGGTACCGAAAAGCAAATTGATCTGGCTTCTCGATTAGTGCGATCGCTTGAAGACCTCTGGATTAAAGGCAATACTATTTCCAGTGCCGATATTTTAACAGCCCGTCAAGCCATAGATAGCGATCGCCAAGGGGAACTGCAAGATTTACAGCGAGATGTCCTTGCCAAAAGTCGCCGGGGTGAAGAAGTCCGTGCCAAAACCTTCCGCCAGCGCCAATATATTGACGCACTCCGTAAACGCGATCTCACCTTTGGAATTGGCCCTGCTGGTACCGGCAAGACTTATCTGGCTGTTGTTGTCGCCGTGCAAGCACTCCTTGCCAACCAAGTTGAAAAACTAATTTTAACTCGCCCTGCCGTCGAAGCCGGTGAAAAACTCGGTTTTTTGCCTGGAGATTTACAGCAAAAAGTTAATCCCTATCTTCGTCCACTTTACGATGCTATTTATGAATTCATCGACCCAGAAAAAGTACCCAGTTTAATGGAACGCGGTGTGATTGAAGTTGCACCACTCGCCTATATGCGGGGACGCACTCTCAATAACGCTTTTATAATTGTCGATGAAGCTCAAAATACTACACCTGCTCAGATGAAAATGGTTTTGACTCGTTTGGGTTTCCGTTCGCGGATGGTGATTACAGGCGACATGACACAAACTGATTTACCGCTTCATCAACAATCGGGTTTAGGAGTGGCTTTACAAATTTTAAAACACGTTGAAGGCATCGCCTTTTGCGAATTTTCCCAAAGAGATGTTGTACGCCATCCTCTAGTTCAGCGTATTGTCGCTGCTTATGAACAATACGAAAAATAGTCAAATGACAAAGGACAAATGATAAATGACCACAACATTGAAAGAATTTTTAGAAGCTTGCGAGACTCTTGGAACGTTGCGTTTAATTGTTACTAGCAGTGCTGCTGTATTAGAAGCACGAGGCAAAATAGAAAAGTTATTTTATGCAGAATTGCCTAAAGGTAAATATGCGAATATGCATACTGAAGGCTTTGAGTTTCACTTGAATATGGATAAAATCACTCAGGTGAAATTTGAAACAGGTGAAGCGAAGAGAGGTAACTTTACAACCTATGCCATCCGATTTTTAGATGATAAACAGGAATCTGCTTTAAGCCTGTTTTTACAATGGGGTAAACCAGGAGAATATGAACCAGGACAAGTGGAAGCTTGGGAAATTTTAAAAGAGAAGTATGGTGAAGTTTGGGAACCTTTACCAGCAGAAATTTAATACAGCTAAACTGATAGGGGTGGAGGAAATCGGATATCTGCACTGAACTGCTCGATATTAATGCTGCGATGAATCGGTAAAATACATTCTAAATTTTCGTGGGGACGGGGAATAATGTGATGAGAAAGTACCTCGCCACCGTCAACTCGCAGCACCGCCTTTAATCCTGCTGTCACTGCTACATTCACCTCGCCTATAACTCCTCGAATTAAGACAGTAATTCGTCCCAAATCAGTATTTTCATAACCAACAAGGGTTACACGGGCAGCTTTACACATGGCATCTCCCACTTCCAAAGCTGTGGGAACGCCATAAACTTCAATCATGCCTAATGCCAATGTCATGCTATCACTATAAATTCGGGATAGGGCTAATTATCTCACTACAAAGTTTTAATTTATTACAGAAAATTACTTACAGCTATTTTCAGATAAATAGACCACGCGGTAGGGGCGCAAGGCCTTGCGCCCCTACGACAGGTGTGGTTCAAATACATGAAAATTGCTGTAATTTATCATCGATAAATAATAAACATTAAATACAAAACTGCTAATGCTTGTAATGAAGGGAATTTGGAGTTTTTGCTTGCTGTTTTTATTCCTATTGTGGGGTGGTGAAGCTTTTGCAGGAGAGTTGTCTGAAAGGTTAGCAAATTTTCCCCAATGGGAAAAACTAACTTCAGTGCAACCGGCTTCGGGTGATTTGGTTTACCCTGAATGGATGGCTGGTACTTGGAAAGTTACAAGTACGTTAGTAGATTTAGCTGCGCCCTTAGCACCAGAGATTGTAACACCAGGGTTTGAAGGTAATCGCCGACAACTAAATCAACCTGTGAGTTTTGTAGTAAGATTTGTGAAAGAGCAACCATCTATTTCTCGGTTAAAAATACTTCCTCAGATAGGTTACAAATTCCCAATTTTAGTAGCGGATAGAGCATTTAATAGCTTGAATTTGGCAAGGGCTTATTTAGGGGATGAAGCAGTGTTATCAGTCAAAGTAGATCCAGATTCACCTAATCGTCAAATTACGTTCTTGCGTAGCAGTCGCCAACTAGTTTCTATTGTGACTGCACGTGCTACAGAAACTACCCCTGATGGCAAGTTCATTACCACAGAAGTGTTTCAACAACTATTTAAAGGTGGCTCACGCCCCTATTTAAACTCTGTAGAATCGACTACGGCTTATCATAAAGTTTCAACATTTAATCCAGCGATTGAAGCAGATCAAGTTACTGCTGTCTACCTTTCACCCCAAGATCCAGATTACTTTAAGGCGGGTTCTAAACCAGTTGCTCTCTACCGCTATCGCCTCAAATTTTTCCCTCAAGAACTACCAACTACTCCCAAAGAGTGATTTGTCATCTAGCTCTTGACTACTTTGTAACACGTTTGTAGTATATAGATTCCAAGTTTACGATCGCGCTCTTGGACGGTGTGCATCATGGCCAAATTTCAAGATATTGTCAATTACTTTCGCTCTTACTGGAAGCCGAGTGTTTTCAGTATTACAGCATCTAGCGTTTACGAAATTATTGATTTGGTTGTTCCTTATGCGATCGGGCAGATTTTAAACGTTTTGTCTGCTCAACCTTTGGACAAACCAATTCAAAGTGCGATCGCAACTTTTTCGGACATCACCAATTACCCAGTGAATAAAACTCTATCTTTGGGTGTATTACTGGGTTTAATTTTCGTTGTCACGGTAGTGAGAGCGCCAACACAACCCTGGTTAACCAATTGGTTTCATTGGGATATAGCCTTCAGGTCGCGTCGAGAACAAAACGAAACAGCGATCGCCAAAGTTCTTACTCTACCACTAGAATTTTATGATGAAAATAACCCTGGACGCATTGCCGGAAGAGTAGCTAGAGGTATTTCTAATCATACTTTTAGTTACCCTGAAGTTGCCGGACAGTTGATTCCTAAACTGGCTCGTGTGCTGGGTATTTTTGTGTTTATCTTGTTCATTGAGTGGCGGATTGCAATTTTATATCTAATTTCCTTTGTAATTATTCTCAGTTTCAGCTTGAGGAGTTTACAACAGCTAATTAGGTACGAAAGTCGTCTGGATAAGTATGGAGAGGACACCGAAAGCCGCACTTCCGAATTAATCACCAATATCAAAACGGTAAAAGCATTTGCTACAGAAGCTAGGGAATTGAAGCGGCAAAAGCAACGTTTGGATCGCGAACTAACGGTGCTTGATTATCGCATCCACAAAGGTTATACGATATTGGGTACTTGGCAAAGAACCGTAATTCAGTTTTGTGTATTTACAATTCTGGGTTTGACTTTAGCAGCAACAGTAAATGGCAGAATTTCTCTCGGTCACTTTGTCATGACCTTAACTCTTTCTAGCATGGCTTATGCCGAATTAGAACCTATCAGTAGCTTGGCAGAAGTTTTTGCTCGTCGTTATTCTCCTATGCTGCGGTTTCACGAATTTTTGCAAGAGCCAACTGCATCTGATTCAGCTAGTCTTTTAGAAGAAAGCAACCAGACAGAATCACCTTATAAATTTACTGGAAAAGTTGAGTTATCTCATATCAGTTTTGGATATGATGCCAACCGTCAAGTTTTGCAAGATATTAACTTGTTGATTGAGCCATACCAAACAGTGGCATTAGTGGGGCGTTCCGGTTCTGGTAAGTCTACTTTAGTAAAATTGCTGTTGCGATATTTTGAACCTCAAGCAGGTCAAATTCTGATTGATGGTCAAGATATTCGTACTTTGAATGTAGGTAAGTATAGACGGAGATTAGCGATCGTTCACCAAGAAGTAGACGTTTTCAACGGTACTATATTGGATAACCTCACCTACGGTAGACCAAATGCAACTTTCGAGCAGGTTCAGGAAGCCTGTAGAATTGCCAGAGTCGATGAAGTAGTGCAGCACTTACCCAAAGGTTATTACACTGTCGTGGGAGAACGAGGTGTCAGGTTATCTGGAGGACAAAGGCAACGCTTGGGAATTGCTAGGGCGTTGTTAGTGGAACCAGACGTGCTGATTTTTGACGAAGCTACCTCTAGTTTAGATTATGAGTCTGAGCGTTCAATTCAGCTAGCAATGCGATCGATTCAGGGTACTTGTACCACCATTGTGATTGCCCACCGTTTAAGCACAGTCCGAGAAGCTGATAAAATTGTCGTTCTAGAGCAAGGAAAGATTGTAGAAGTGGGTAGCCACGATGAACTTTTGCGTCACGAGGGTATTTACCGCCGCTTGCACTCCCTGCAAGAAACAGGAGAACTCCTGAGTTAGGGGACATACACATTTTGGATTTTGGATTTTGGATTTTGGATTGACCCCACAAATGAATCCGCCTGATTCAATCGACTTTATTCACAATAAGGTCGATTTTTTTATAGACATATTCAAAAATTAAATATGTGTTATCTAAAACCCTTGCGCGCCTATTCGGTGGTATAACTAATATTATCAAGTGGGGAATTTGCTCCTATTCCCCAAGAAAACTGTTAGCCATTGAAATTAGTTTTACGCGCTTGGATGAAGCGTGATAAGTAAAGTAAATAATCCATTGACTACTGCTGGAATACTAATCACTAGTCAAAGTCTTCCAATCAGAAAAAATTAAGATTTGCTCTTACCTGATTCTTTCTGTGCCGCCTCACTGTATTTTTTATAAAGTTGAGTACGAATTTTAGCTTCTTGATAACGGCTGTGGGTTTGTGGTACCGTACTCATTAAATCTGAAGCCCGTTGCCACTTAGCAGCAATCTCTAACCACTGAGTTGAGGTTGTAGCTGTTTTTCCAGATGCAGAAGCAAGGTTTGCAATTCGCACAGATATTTGAAATGGATCGTCAGAAGTCTCAGAAAAGCTATTGTTAGAAGCGCGAGACGGTGTTTGGGCTTTGCTATCGTTAGTGTTTTCTGTAGTTAAAGATTTGGAAGTTTCTGGTTGCATTAGGTTTTTCAATTTATTACCTAGCTGGGCATAAACAACCCAACTAAGCAATAACAGCGAGCATAAACCTGCTGCTGCTAATATCTTTGTTTTAGGTTTATTTTTGTATTTTTCTTTGTTAATGAGTACTAAAGGACGAGAGACTTGAGTTTTAGGATAATTTGGTTTTCCTAGTTCAGCTTGAGCTTCTGTGAAATCTTTAATTAATTGCTTTACAACATTTGGCTGAATTAATGTAATTTCCTGTGACCAAAGCAATTGATTTTCGCGATCGCTATCTATTTCTTTTAACCACAGCAATTGTTGTTCTCGAACAATCCGACTGTTGATCTTGACGCGGCGAATGTGACGTGGGGCGATAGACTCAAGAATTTGCTGGATTTGTTCTACCAGGGGAGATTGCTCAAGTTGCTCTACTTTAGCTGCCTCGCACAGAATTTGTAAGACACCATCAGAAAAAATGGCTCTGGTTCTGACACAAGACTGGGCTAGCTTTTCGTTCAATAGCTGAATAATCGCCGCAACGCTGCCTTGGTGAGCTTGCCAAGCTATATCGTTTATCCGGTCTACCATCTGAAATTTAGTGATAGCTCTTCCACCCTGACTGATTAACGTATTCATTAATTTAGGGACTCTTTTCTACTGACCTTGATCTTGTCTTCGATTTTACGAGTAAAAAGATGAGTTGCCAAATAATATCATAAATATGGAAATTTGGAGCCTTCCTTTTCGGTTTGCTAAGGACGCTCATTGACGCTCAGTTAATTTGTACGCTTCTACGCCTTGAAAACGTGCAATTCTCGGACTGAAACTCTACTTTTTAGGTAACGCCCATGCTGACGGACGAGTTACCTGTTTGACATATTACATTATCGTGTCTTTTTGCGACAGTGCGAAACAGCCGCCATATGCGATCGCAAATGTATAGCTAGATAGTATCAGGGTCAACGCCAAGCGATCGCAGTTGTTCCTTCAAACTTTCCACCTGCGACTGTGCTTGTTCCCTCGCCAATCTTTCCTGTTTCAGTGCTTCTGCCAACTCCTCTGGAATCAGCAACTTTTCTCCAGTGTCTTCTCGATAAAAACCAATCAGTTGCCCCTCTATTTGCAAGCGCAGCTGCAAAGGTTCACATCGACTATCTGTAATTGGCTCATATACCTCGCCTCGCAGCCGATACCCTTGTAATTGCTCCTTAATCCACTCTCCCTTGGGGTCAAATAACCAGTATTCCAATACCCCTAACTGCTCATACAGCGTCTTTTTGAAACCTGTATCCTGGTTTTTAGTACCCTCGGAGGTCATTTCAAAGATGACTACAGGCACTTGTCCCTCTTCCCATATCTTGTAATTATCCCGACCTCCAGGAGCGACATTAAAAATCACCATTACATCTGGAGCTACCCGTAACCTCGGAAAACCCTGAGCATAATAAAGAAACTGGTTACTCAAAACCGTTGCTTGCCGACCCAGTAAATATTGCCTCAATACTTCTAAAGTTACCAGTAGAGCATATAAATGAACATAACTTTCTGCCAATGGTTCACCATCCGAGCTTGGGTAAAAAACTTCTGTTGATCGAGAACTGGGTAAGAGGCTAGTCACGTCGCTTCGCTCCGAATTCAAAATTCAAAATTAACAATTTCCATAAATAAATTTAATTGCCTGTATCCTTTTCTGTTTCGGTCATCATTAGCCACCTGTTGAGAAGATGCCTGGATGATTATATTATCTCAAGGACTTTCCTTGAAATTTCTAGAACTGCCGAGTAAATGAAGGAGATAAAGGTGATGAGAGAATAACCATGTCCAATGTCCCTCCAGAGTGCTGAGTAATGAGTGCTGTTAGCGGGCGTTTTGCCCAATGCCCAATCCCCAACAATTTTGTTCAAATACCAAACAAAATAGTCATATCGGGATACTTTTGTGAGGAATTATCGTTTTTTTTACCTTTTTGCCACAATGGCAATACTAAATAGCACAGCGATCGTTACATTAGAAGATATATAAATAAAAATCAACAATGATTTTTTTTCGTTCGCAGTTCACACAAAATCATGAGTGCAAGTACCATTATTTCCGATAATCCCTTACTCCAAGGCACTGGTTTACCTCCCTTTACAGAGATTAAACCAGAACGAGTTGTACCAGCCTTCAATCAGTTGCTAGCAGAACTTGACCAGCAACTTGCCACCTTAGAGGCTTGCGTACAGCCGACTTGGAGTGGTTTAGTAGAACCCTTAGAAAAGCTGACAGAACGGCTTACCTGGAGTTGGGGGGTGGTAAATCATTTAATGGGTGTTAAAAATAGCCCGGAACTGCGCGAAGCTCATGAAATCGTACAGCCACTAGTTGTACAATTTATCAACAAACTCGGTCAAAGCCAACCCATCTACAATGCTTTTAAGGCACTCCGTAGCAGTGATAGTTGGGCAACTTTAGAATTAGCCCAACAGCGCATTGTAGAAGCCGCCATTCGAGATGCAGAACTTTCTGGTGTTGGCTTAAAAAAAGAGGCAAGAGACCGTTTCAACGCCATTCAGATGGAGTTAGCAGAACTTTCTACTAAATTCTCTAACCATGTACTTGATGCCACGAAAGCCTTTAGCTTAACCCTGACAACAAAAGCAGAAATTGACGGTTTACCACCAAGTTTGGTAAGTTTAGCTGCTCAAGCGGCTCGTGCGGCAGGAGAAGAGAACGCCACACCAGAAAATGGCCCTTGGCGCATTACTTTAGACTTCCCCAGCTACGGCCCTTTTATGCAGCACAGCACCCGTCGAGATTTGCGTGAAAAGCTCTACAAAGCTCATATCACTCGCGCTTCTAGTGGCGATTTAGATAATAACCCGTTAATTGTGCGTATTTTGGAGTTACGGCAAGAACTTGCAGATATACTTGGCTTTAAGAGTTTTGCCGAGTTGAGCCTTGCAAGTAAAATGGCTCCTAATGTTGAGGCAGTTGAAGCACTATTAGAAGAACTACGCCAGGCCAGTTATGATGCTGCTGTCAAAGACTTAAAAGAACTCCAAGCTTTTGCTACATCTTATGGAGAAGAATATCAGGATTTAAAACATTGGGACATCAGCTTTTGGGCAGAACGCCAACGAGAAGCAAAATTTGCCTTTACCGCTGAAGAATTACGTCCCTATTTTCCCCTTCCCCAAGTGCTAGATGGCTTGTTTGGACTTGTTAAGCGGCTGTTTGGTGTTACAGTGACCCCTGCTGATGGTCAAGCCCCAATATGGCATGAAGATGTCCGTTATTTCCAAATAGCCGATGAAACTGGTTCTCCCATCGCTTACTTCTACTTAGACCCCTATAGCCGTCCAGCAGAAAAACGCGGTGGTGCTTGGATGGATGTATGCATCAATCGTGCCAAAACTGAAAATGGTGCAACTGTCATCCGTTTGCCTGTGGCCTATTTGATATGTAACCAAACTCCCCCAGTAGATGGCAAGCCGAGTTTGATGACTTTCTATGAAGTAGAGACTTTGTTCCACGAGTTTGGTCATGGATTGCACCACATGCTCACCAAGGTTGACTATGCGGGAGCCGCAGGTATCAATAATGTAGAATGGGATGCAGTGGAACTACCGAGTCAGTTTATGGAGAACTGGTGTTATGAGCGACCCACTTTCTTTGGCATGGCTAAACATTACGAAACTGGAGAAGCTTTACCAGAGCATTATTATCAAAAGCTGCTAGCGGCGCGTAATTATATGAGTGGTACTGGTATGTTACGGCAAATTCACCTTAGCAGCGTTGATTTAGAACTACACTACCGCTATCGTTCCGGCAGCAATGAAACTCCAGCAGATGTGCGTCATCGCATAGCTAAAACTACTACTGTTTTACCACCACTTCCAGAAGATTCAATCTTGTGTTCTTTTGGGCACATTTTTGAAGGTGGTTATGCAGCAGGTTACTACAGTTATAAATGGGCTGAAGTCCTTAGTGCTGATGCTTTTGCTGCTTTTGAAGAAGCTGGGCTAGAAAATGAAGAAGCAATAAAAGCTACAGGTCTCCGTTATCGGGATACGGTGCTAGCACTTGGTGGTAGCAAGCATCCAATGGAGGTGTTTAAAACTTTCCGGGGTCGTGAACCAAGTACGATCGCTTTGCTCAGGCACAATGGTTTAGTAAGTGCTGCTGCAAACTAAATAATATCAAGTCCGGGTAATTAGTTATGATTCCCACTGTCATTGCACCCCACCCCAACCTCCCCGCAGGCTACAGTGTACACACATCCTGTCAATTAAGCCCAAACCTTGGATTTACCCCCCTTAATCCCCCCTTGCAAAGGGGGGAAATCGGTTCTCCCCTTTACCAAGGGGGAGTTAGAGGGGGTGAGAAGGACTTGTGTGTACACCGTAGCCGCAGGCGGGGAGGGGAGACAAAGCACAGCTTTGGCGGGGTGGGGTTCTTCGGGTTTAATAAGCAATCAAGCGGACATGACATAACACATCTGTGGAGATGTTGTATTGCAACGTCTCTACAATTAAATATTGGCTTAACTAAACATTATTTTCCTCGTTTAAGGTGTTTCTGGAAGAATCGGTTCTCCGGCAACATCATCTAGGCGGATGCTGCCTAACAAATTTCGCCACTCTGCTTTCAGTGCTGCATCTTGAGGATTTTTTTGACGCAGTTCAGCCAACGTCGTCAGTGCCTCATACCATATTCCATTTTGGGCATAGATAGCATAGCGCTTTATAGGTTCTGCCGTTTCTATTTCTTTGCTTATTGGTTGGCTCAGATTAACTCGTTTTATTACCCCTTCAACAAAACTTGGAGGCGAGTTCTTTTGCTTGTCACAGTTAATAGTGAAAAACCAACGGTATTGTTTGTCTACTGCTAAACCGGATGCATTGCTAGGTAAAGAAACGCGGATGACTCCTGGCTTATCCGATAAAGCGATCGCTTTTTTGTATACCTCGTTAGCTTCCCCATCTTGCAGCACAAATTCAACTGTATATGGCGAATCTTTGGTATATGGCACATAGAAAAACCAACTTGGATGTTCTATTGTTGTTTGTCCCCAGACATTAATCACTGAGTTAGCTTCCTGAGTAAAGGGTACTAAAGCAGTCAAGTCAATTTTAGTAAGTGGACATGCAGCCAATTCCCCGCGCTTTGCTCCACCACGAACGCGACCTCCAGGAGGGGAGCCAGATGGAATTGGAGGTTGATTAAAGGTTTTGGCTTGAGCAAGAATCGTTTGAGCATTAGAGCGATTAGGGGTTGGTTTCGCAAGTACTGGAGTCAGATTAGCTAATAAACTTGTACAGCTAAAAGCTACTATTAAAAACAGTTTTATCGGTTGTGAATTTGAATTCATAGAAACCTGACCTCATAAAATTTTAGATTTTAGATTGGGCACAAGAGGCTGCACTTCTCTACGAGACGCTGCGCGTAGCTTGCTTCCCCGGAGGGGTACGACTACGCTCAGTTACCGAGGGGCAGAGGGGAAAAACTTACTGCAACTTCTCCCCTACTCAATACACTTGTCGGGTTTTGGGTGAAAGGGACTCATGTTAAAGGGAAAAAACCTTAGATATCGAGCCTTCCAATCCTTTTCCCCTTATCCTTTTCCCTTTAACCAAGCAGTATTGCTCCCCTACCCCTATTCCCCATTCCCCAGCCGCACTTTTGTTTTTGAATTATTATGAATTGACATCAAACTCCCTATAGCCACCAACGATAAAGCCGACGGTACAAAAGGCACCCAAGCACCTGAAATTAACAGACCAAAGCAAACTACATACAAAAGGCTAGAAGTAACACCAATTGCCAACGCCAACCAGGGTAAGGAAAGCCTGCGCCAAGCCAAGACTCCCCCAATTAAAGACCAGCCCCAAATCCAGACCACCTCTGCCCACCATGACCAAGCCCGCAGCAACGGCCGCCCATCCTGGACTGCACTAAGGATCTGGCTGACCATGTGAGCTTGTACCAGTACTCCTGGCATTTGCTCATCTAAAGGAATACCATAAGGTGTAGGCCAAGTGTCTGGAGAATCCCCTTTTGCAGTCACACCAATGAGAACAATTCGGCCTTTGATGGCGTTGGGGTTAATTGGACTAGATAAAAATTGCGTTAGCTTTACCTGTTCGGCTATTTCTTTTGAAGAACGATAGTTGAGTAAGATTTGACCGCCATTAGCATCAATATTTTGATAGCCACCAGTACGAGACTTCAGATTTGGAAAAATAGTCTTACCCAACTGCAAATTTCCTTTAGGGGTGAACTTTGTTTGAATTCCTAAAGGGCGCAGATAAAGGGATGCTAGTTGTAAACTGAAGGAATATTGGGCAGAACACAATGATGTCGTCTCCTGATTCATGAACAGAAGATGCCGACGAATAACTCCATCGCGATCGTGGATAAAGTCACTGAATCCCAGATTTTCTGGGGGAATTTCTGGTGGTGCTTTAATGCCTTTGATATTTACTGAGCGATCGCTCCCCTTGCATACGCCAACCAAGTTCTGAGTTTGCTGAAGACGAGTAATTAAATCTGGCTCTTTGGCCTTAAAATCACGGTAGATATCCAAGCCGATCGCGCGGGGTTGGTATTGATTCAGTTTTGCTAAGAGTTTATTGAGAGATTTTTCGGAAATAGAAGCTCCGATCAAGTACTCGCCATTTTGTCTTTGAATGGCTAAATCTTCATCGTCAATTGTGATGAGCAACAGTCGGGGATCGAGTCCTTCGGCAGGGCGCGATCGCATCATCAGGTCAAAGGTTTGAATCTCTGCATTTTCTAGCAATCCCAACAATCTCACGCCACAAATCAAGGCTGTAATTGCCAAACTGCATAACAAAATTCTTTTAAATGTGCGTCTGTTAAATAAAGGTAAATTTGCTTGTTCTTCATCTTCAGATTTTGTAGACCTTAATTCATCCCAAGTCGGTGGGATCTGCGCCGGATTTTGGCAAATCACTGGTAGCCAAGTTGCACAAGGAAATCTATCTTCAAGTCCTTGCAAGCGTTCCCGCGCTTGGCGTACTGCTTGATATAAAGATTCGCCACCGGCAAAGCCTTGGAGAAAATACTTTAAAAACTCCTTGGCAACTTGGTCTGGGACGGGTTCGCGCATGACGATCATTTGAGGAATTTGCAAATCAGCTAATTCTCGCGCCAATCCCAATCCATCACAGGAGTTGAATATAGCTAATTGCAAACCATTTTCAATCGCTTTTCTGAGAGCGTACTTTAACTCGCCAATGGTAAGACTATCAGTTCTATTCAGATAAATTCGTCCGCTTTCGCCATTTCCTTGACTGGAACTGTGACCAGCAAAGAAGAGAATATCCCAATTTTTTCCCCAGAGATGCTCAGTCAAGTCCTTACGTTGTGGTTCTACCAAAAAGCTCACCTCTGCATTACTACACTGTTGCAGTAAAGCTCGATCGGCTTGGGTGTCAATCCCCTTACTATTGCCCACAATTGCCAAAATATTGACTAATTGATTGAGAGAGCGTGGCTGGTGAATGCGATCGTAGGATGGTGAAGCAAGGGCAATTTCAGCTTTGGGATAGCGTTCTAATAAGTCCCACAGATGCCAGGGTAATAGCTGCAATTGGCTATTTTCTGTTTGCAGAATTACCCGTACTTCGTCGCTGGATGATAATCTTTCTAACCATTTTTCCCTCAACGGGCGAAACTCCTCTGCTCGCAGCCAGGTATTAAAGCGTGCCCGCAAAATATGAGAAGCGTTTTCGCAGTCTTGAATCATTGATACATTCGTCACCTGCATTTGGTCAGCATGGAGGCGATAACGATTGCCTATCTGGCGATAACTAGACTGCCAATGACTATAATAGAGCGGCATTTCCGGGAATGAAGGGAGCCTCCCGGTGATTTCGGTTGTAGCACGCTCGTGTTCTTCACCAATTTGGAGGGTGACAGCAAACCCTTGCTCAAAACTACCCTCTCCGAATTTGATTGCCACTAACTTACCCATAACCGTTGCTATCTCCCTGTGCCATATCGTGCCCTGTTCTAATGTCCGATCGCAAGCTCCATAAGCGTCTACAGATTTTTTTCAAAATCCCTAAAAGCTGGCTTGGATTTTTAATTTTTAATTTTTAATTAATGAGTTATCTCTTAATAAAGTACCGATAAAAAGGGAAGATAGCTACATATTTCAAATTCGGAAATATTCGGTAATGCTGGTATTATCCAAGGCTACTCTAACGCTAAATTCTTCTGTGGGTTCACCACGAAACTTCAACTGAATGTAGTTGTCTGATTTTCTAGATTGAGCATCTAGAAATACTGCTCCTGAACTATCTATAACAGTGAGATGAACTCCTGGTGGCAAGTAGATTTGATTTCCAGTGGCGTGCAATTGGAGATGAATACTAGTTTGTCGATCTTTTTCGGGGCTGATTTCCACAATCAACATCACAGGTTGGTTGTAAATTTGGATACCAAAATCAATTACTTTTGCCCGTTTAGTAATTGATTCTGGTTGTTTGAGGCTATCTAATTCCAAAGTTTCAACACTGCGAAAGGCATAAGTTGGTCTGAATTCCGGCACGTTCCATAGCGATTCAATAGTCTCCCAGCCCGTCTCAAATATACCAGCAAACCACTGACTCAAATTCACTAATGAATTAACTGGGGATTGACGCAGTTCCCAGATGTGGTCAATAAAAGCTTCCAATGGTTGCAGTTGCGCTAAAGGAACTGTTTCAGTTGCCACACTAGGGATAAAACCAAGCAGCCTTGCTTCTTCAAGCGATTCATCAAATTGAACTATTAAATAACCCACCCGCTCTTCCCAAGTTTCTGGAGGAATAGAACATATCTGCTGATGCAGATGCACGGGGCGACACTCCAGACGGCCAATTGAGGGCACTTCTAAATCAGCGACATCCCCACAAAGGCGCATGATGGAGTTCCAACTGTCACTAGCTTGAAGATCGGTAGGAATATCCATCATCTGCAAGTAATCATTTACCACCCATACAGCTAAAGTATTCAGCCGGACTTGCTCTGCTTTTTCCGGATTTGGCTGCTGGTTAGCAAATTGCTGGGCAGTTATGCGAGCTGTTTGGGAAATTGGCAATGTTAAAGCGAAATCGTTTAGCTGATAGGTGGAGTTATTCATAAGTCAATTTCTAGGGATCAATGCTGCTATGTATATATCACCCACATTTAATAAATTTATGCCACAAAATTGAATATTGGAAAAAGAGAATTGGGGATTGGGGATTAGGTAAAAATATCCCATAAAATTAAAAGATTGTATATTGAAATGATCTAGCAAATAGAGCTTTTGAGTATTTATACTTTTATCAAGATAGCTTCAAGCTGCTAAAAGCGGTTTATCAACTAGCAGATAGTTTGCCAAATTTTGAGCGGACAATTTGAGCGATCAATTACAAAGATCGGCTTCCCAAATCACAACCAATTGCCAATCAATACATAGGCAGACCAAAAGCTTGGCGCTCTGTAGTTGGGATGTTTCAGCAGTTGTAGCTGGGCACGATGGACTGCTTCGGCTTTGGTGATTTTGCCACTCTCGAGTTCTCGATAGAAGGCACTAACAAACATTGCTGTTGATTCATCATCAATTTGCCACAGGGAAGCGATGGTACTACGTGCCCCAGCTCGGACAGCTGCTCCTGCTAGTCCGAGTGCTGCACGGCTGTCTCCTGTTGCTGTTTGGCAAGCACTCAAAACTAATAGTTCTACTACAGTTTTACCCTGACTACGAAAGAGAGTATCAAAATCTTTGACATTGATCTGACCATCGAAATCTAAAATAAAAGTGTCTTCGAGGCGGGAACTAAACTGACCGTGGGTTGCCAAATGCACTATGTTGAATGAAGTAGCACCAATTTCACTTTCCAAATTTTTTTTCTTAAAATCTCCATCCAATAGGCTGGTTGTCGAAACTCCTGCTTTAGCAATCCCGTCAAATTCAGATTTAATTGCCAGTAATGGTGCAAACTTGGAAAATCCTGGCGGTGGCTGAGTCAGTCCTGCGGTTAGCGCTCTCAGCTGCTGTTTTACCAGCGGTTTCGGGTCGAGGAGTTGTAGACCGACGCTTAGGGCGATCGCATATTTCTCTACTAAATATTGTTTACCATCGTAGAGAGCTGCCATTGGTAAATTGCGTAATGGGCCATCTAAGACGAAGACTAACGTATCGACGCTACTCTTTTGCAATTGTGACTCAATGGGTTTAAGCAGCCAACTGTAAACTTCTTGTAATTGGGTTTGGACGATCTTAGTAGCAGTTGGATCGACAAGATTTCTTCGCAGTTCTATTAAGAGTTTCTCTACTTTGGCTTGGGAAATCTTGGTACTGTAGCTTTGCAGAGGTTGTGTAGGAATTTTGACAATTACCTGGAGTTGATCACGAAGAATAATTGGGTAAAGGATGGCAGCCTTGGAATTATCTTTGTCTACTACTCGATCGAGGGCTACTTTCTGACCTTGCAGACAAGCTTCCTGAAAGAAGTCGTCTAATTCTGCTAGTTGGAGTGCTTCAATCCGTTCGCGTGCTTTCTCCAATATTTTTTCATTTGGTTTTCCTTTTTGAGATTGCAGTAGTAACTCCACTGACTGGCGGTAGACGGGTTCTACACTGTCTCGGAAGTCAAATTGCACATCCTGGTTCACTACATCTTTATTGACTACTAAATCTTTGCGGAGAGACTCAAGAGTGTTTACAGCAGCATCATAAGCAGCGATCGCACCATTAATATCTTTTTGTGCCCAAAGCAATCTACCTAACTGCCACTCCAAGCTATAAGTAATTTCTGGTGCATTGCTACTCTGTGCCAAAGCTAATCCTTGTTTGGTCAGGTCTTGCGCTTCTGACCACTGTCTGGTTTCTTCGTACAAGCCGCCTAAACTCTTCAGAGCATAAGCCTCTGCCCGCTTGTCTCCTAAATTGCGGGATTGCTGGATGGCACTAGCGAGTAACTTTGCTGAGTCTTTTGTACTTAATCCTAAGTAAGAACTCTGACTTGATGCTTGTAATCCACCACTCTTGACTTTTGCTAAACTTTGTGAAAGGTTAACCTGAGCGTAAATACTCGCACGGCTGAGGGGAAGTTGCTTGAGGTGGGACTCAATGGACGGCAAAAGAGTTTGAACCTTTGCCCATTCTTTACCTTTAATCAATAGTCCCAGGTGATTGAGTTGCGCTTGAACTTTTGTCAGGGGTGAGGGAGATACTGCAACTGTTTGTTGATAATAGGCGATCGCCTGTTCCTTTTGGTTTTGTTTACGGGCATTATTCCCCAAGCTGAACAGACTAGCCCCAATATCAGCGCTTGATTTGAGATTTTGAGCAATTATCAGGCTTTCTTCTAATGCTTCGCGTGACTTTTTCAAATCGCCCAATACCAAAAGGGCATCACCGAGCGATCGCAAACTCACTGTCTTTTCTAGAGAATCTGGTTGAGATTTTAACGTCTGACTTATTCGATCAAGGCTTTTGAACGCTCGCGGGTAAAATCCTTGGGTGCGCCAGGCCTGTGCTTGATTAATTAGCGATCGCACCACGCCACTTTGATTATCTGCTTGTTTGTAAATTTCTTCTGTCTGCTGCCAAGTTGCCAAAGCCGCCTCGGACTTTCCCATTGCCAATTGCAGACGACCTTGAATATCTAGTGATTGGGCAAATATTTGCAGATTTTGGTTTTTATCCTGTCCTTGAAGTAAATTTAAGCTTTCTGTAATTGCCTGCTGCGCCTGACTCCATGCACCGAGTTGTTGGTAAGCTAAAGAAAGATTACTCAGTGTAACTGCTAATGCGAGGTTCTCCCCTTGCTGCTTATATATTTGGACAGCCTGTTGTAACACTTCTACAGCGTTGGCAAATTTGCCGTTACTGTATAAAACTTTGCCCTCCTGTAGGAGTGAGGCGGCATCAGTGGGTACAGTCAGCGATGTTAAACTATTTATTGGCAGTTGGGATGAAGAATTGATTGAGCCAGGAACTTTTGCTAGCACTGGTGAACCGACAATGCATAGCAAAGCGACTAGGAAGTACAAAGGCAAACGTAAAAAGTGAGCTAGGGAAGTGAGCCAGCGAGTCTTTGCGGTTTCCCGACTCCTGCTTTTATTGGGAAAATTCGCGCCAAAAATCCTAGTTGTTTTAGCCATAAGCATGACGAGAGGTAGGAGATAACCAGAAACACATAGGATGAACTATTAGGCTAACAGGGTAATGTTACCATTCTCATCCCTCACCTATCTTTGAGCTTCCACAATTTTATTATTTATGGCGATCGCAGAACTATGAGCAAAAAAGGCACAAAAAACGCCGAGACTAAAAATATCTCAGAAAAATGAGGTCAGGGCTGACTCTAGCATTAGACTTCTGGGCATTTGTCGGGAAAAGGGTAAGGGGGAAGGGGGAAAGGTTCTGTATTGTCCCCTTCCCCTTTAACATGAACCCCTTTTTCCCCTCTTGCAAAAAGCACTTTTGCAAGAGACTCCATGAGCTGCGCTCACAAGGAACAATGAAAATGATCTTGGAACGATTTTGCGTTGTTTCAGCCTCTATTTTCAAGGCAGGTCTATTGTATCTTGTCTGGATATCGTACAAATTTGCTGTGACATAAAAGCCATTTGTTTTTGAATTTTCAATTATTTAACTATTGAGTTCTTCATCATGTTCAGCCACCTCAGATTTATCTTGTAATGGCTTCACTACCCGTGCGATCGCTTCCTGAATAAAAGCTTTAATAAATTCATCTCTGCGATTAATCTGAAACTGTCGCTGTACAACTTCCGTCATTCCACCATCACCCCAATCTTGATCGTGACGAAAATATTCAATAAAACTTTTACCAGCAATTCGCGTTAAATAAGCTGCTGTCACGCCTTGAATTGCTCTACCAATAATAAAGGTGGCAACATTGAGTTGTAACGCTGTAGATAATAATTGAATTGCTCCTTTAACAATGCCCAAACTAGCGATGGTTTTTGCTAAAGAAAGAGCTAATTCTCGTCCCCGTTCCATATTCAATTCACAGCCATACACTCTACCAATTTCCACAACCATTTGAGCGTTGACTGCGGCTGTCGCCAATAAATCTACAACTGGTATCGGCGTGACTGATACCACACCAGCGCCAATCCATTGAAATCGTTCTACGATTTTGTCAGCTTGACGGCGACGCTGGCCATCGATGAGCTTTCGCGCCTCGTCTCCCAATCGCAGAGATTGTAAAAGAATGTTATCCGCCACCAAATCTTCACCTTCGGCACGTAAAACAGCAGCCGTGCGCCGCAGCAACGGAACAATATCCGGTTCCGGTTGGAAGGTTTCGCCAGTTTCGAGTTGTGCAGGTTGAGGATTAGCAGCGATCGCTACCACATCATTAGTAGCAATAAATCCCCGTACCCGTTGACGCAATCTCGCAAGGATGGATTCTTTATCTTCGTCTGTATATAAATCAGTTTTGTTGAGAACAAGGAGCGATCGCTTGCCAATTTCTGCCAACCCCCGCAACGGCTCATATTCTGAACGCCGTAAATCATTATCTACCACAAACAACAGTAAATCTGCTTCTGTTGCCAGTTCTCGCGCCATCTGTTCGCGTTCCGTTCCCGCCACCCCTGCTTCTAAAATCCCCGGCGTATCTGTAATTAAAATTTTGCGTTCTAATCCCTTCAACCGCAGACAATAGGTTTCTCCAACCTGAGTTGTACCCATCGGTGCATCTACTTGACCGACCATGCGTCCCATAATCGCATTAACTAGAGAAGTTTTACCAGCACTCCCCGTACCAAATACCACTACTTGAATTTCACCCCGTGCGAGGTTGGCTTCAATCTCTCGCGATCGACTTAATAAAGCTTGACGTGTGACTTCATCTTGAATTTGCGCTACCTGTTGCCGTACAGCCTGGAGAGTTGTAGAAGCTGCGTCAGATTTGCCAGCCGGAATTTGGGCCGCAGTCGCTCGCTTCGGATTGCGACGCGAGCGCTTTTCCCCGGATCTCATCACCAATACATAATAAACAAAAGCTGCAACCAAGGCTCCAATCAGGATAATCAGCAACAACAGCAGTAAATTGCCTAGCAACGGCGAATAGGATAATTGCCAATAGAGGCGTGACAGGGAATCAATTAGCCATAGGGCTAGCCCCAAAATGACGATCAGACCGACAATCAACGTTACTATGCGTGACAGAGGCATGGCTGGGAAGGTTTAGTAAGTATTCAGTAGGCAGATGCTTCTAATCTTAATAGTTTCAGCATTTTTTACCAGAGTAGTGAGAAGGAGGGAGGGGGCAAAGGGGTAGAGGAGCAGGGGGTAGGAGGAAAACAGGCTTTCTTGATAAAGCAATAAGGCTCACTCCATTTTTTTGCATCCTTAAAAAATTGCAACAATATAAAAATGCAATATCAATATTTCAAGAAGTTTTAGTATGCAGACTATTACCAAAAAGTCAACAAATAAATCCTGGGCTGGTGCGATCGCAGAACCAGCAAAAGAATTTCCCCTTACTAAACTGTCAATTATTTCTGGCAAAATCCCAGATGGCTTGCGTGGCAGTCTTTACCGCAATGGCCCCGCACGGCTAGAACGCGGTGGCGCTCGTGTTGGACACTGGTTTGATGGAGATGGGGCAATTCTCGGCGTCCATTTCACAGATGCAGGAGTTACCGGAGTCTATCGCTATGTGCAAACAGCAGAATATCAAGCTGAAACTCAAGCAGATAGGTTTCTTTATGGTGTCTATGGGATGCATCCACCAGGCCCCATCTGGAAGCGCTGGGGTCAACAGATCAAGAATGCAGCGAATACCTCAGTGTTGGCTTTACCTGATAAATTGTTAGCTTTATGGGAAGCAACCAATCCTTATGCCCTTGATTTGCAAACTTTAGAAACGAAGGGATTGGATGATTTAGGTGCTTTAGATAACGGATTACCTTATTCTGCTCATTACAAGCGTGATTCACAAACAGGCGAGATTTTTAACTTTGGCATCAGTATCGGCAGTTCTGTACAACTAAATCTCTACAAAAGCGATGCTACTGGCAAAATTATCCAAAAAACTGCTTTTAAGCTAGATCGCTACTCGATAATGCATGATTTTGTTTTAACTCAAAGGTATCTGGTGTTTTTCATGCCACCGATGCGGATGAAAAAGCTATCACTTTTACTAGGTTTGACTACCTTTAGTGAATCTCTGTTGTGGGAACCTCAGTTAGGAACCCAAGTGTTAATCTTTGACCGGGAAAACTTATCTTTAGTTAGTCGTGGCGAAACCGATCCTTGGTTCAATTGGCATTTTGGCAACGGCTATGAAGATGAAGACGGTTCCGTAATTCTGGACATGGTGCGATATGCAGATTTTCCGCAAACTAATGAATTTCTGAGAGAATTTGCAAGTGGTGAGACGCACACAGTTCCTAGAGGAACATTGTGGCAAGTTCGCCTCAATCCTAAAACTGGCAAAGTCACAGCAATACAGGAAGTTGTCAACCGCAAGTGTGAATTTCCTGTAGTGCAGCGATCGCAAGTTGGGCAACCTTGTCGCTATACTTATGTATCATTAATGCCCCAAAGAGGGGATACAGACAAAGAATGGTTCGGTGCGATCGCCCGCTTCGACTATAAAACCGAAACCCTCACTGAAGCAGACTTAGGAGAAAACCGCTATGCTTCAGAACCCATCCACGCCCAAGATGCCCAAAACCCTGAGCAAGGCTGGGTGCTAACTGTTGTATACGATGGTAATTCTCATAGTAGTGAAGTTTGGGTATTTGATAGCGATCGCCTGGATGCAGAACCCATTTGCAAACTAGGATTACCTAGCGTTATTCCCCACGGCTTCCACGGCACTTGGAACCCAGCTTAACAATTTGGGCAATGAAGCAGGGGGGCAAGGGAGCAGGGGAGCAGGAGAGAAGTTGCAGTAAGTTTTTCCCCTCTGCCCCTCTGCTCCTCTGCCCCTCTGCCTTTTTCCCATGCCCAATTCGCTCTAATCTTTGATAATTGCTAAGTGTAAAAACGTAGTATCCTACATATTGGTATCTAAAAATAAGTCCAAAATCATGAGGAGAAACCCTATAGCATTACTAATTAGCGGAGTGATTGTCAGCTTTGGACTGTCATCATTGTTAGCTCAAGCACAACAAAAGGTTTCTGATGCCCAAGTCGCGGCAATGGTAGAGGCGCTGCGACTAGCTGCACCGCAAACCGGCATCGCAAATGATGGACTTTACAGTGAATTAAAACATGACTAAGCTGATTGAATACGAAGAAGCCAGCGACGAAGTACGTGCAGTGTATGACGACATCCGCGTTACACGTCAGAATGACTACATTAATAATTTCTGGAAAGCCATAGCTAACCATCCTCCCACCCTGCAACGAACGTGGCAAACTGTAAAGGAAGTGATGACCAGCCCTGGTGAGATCGATCCACTGATGCGCGAACTGATTTACATTGCTGTGAGTGCGACCAATGGCTGTGAGTATTGTATCGCCTCACACACAGCGGCAGCGCGTGCCAAGGGTATGAATGATACTATGTTCGGGGAGCTAATGGCGATCGCAGCTACTGCCAATATGACCAATCGCCTCGCCAATGGCTATCAAATTCCGGTGGACGATAAATTCAAGACGTAGGAGTTTAACCTTGTCTATCTCTACTTAAAAATAAGGTTTAGCAGAATCATTTACTATGCCCAAGGTTCAGATTAACGGGATTGATTTGTTCTACGACATTAAGGGAACGGGTGAGCCTTTGCTATTAATAGCTGGCTTTCTTTGCGATCATGCCTATTGGTCGCTGATTATGCCATCGCTGGTTTCGCAGTATCAAGTCATTCGCTTGGATAACCGAGGTATGGGGAGAAGTTCTGCTGCCGAAAACCCCTATAGTCTAAAGCAGATGGCTAGTGACGTTGCAGTATTGCTCGATCGCATCGGCATTGATCGGGTGCATTTAGCAGGTCATTCAATGGGTAGTCAGATAGCCCAAGAGTTAGTGTTAGCACACCCTGAAAAGGTAAAAAGTCTGATACTACTCTCATCTTTGGCAAAAGGTGATGCATTATTCAACAGCATCATTGAAACTTGGGGCGAACTTCCTAGTAATGTAGACCTAAAACTTTACGAAAAAGTCATATTGCCCTGGATATTTACAGATGCCTTCTACTCAATTCCTGACATGATCGAAGGTCTGATTGAATTTGCGATCAGATATCCTTTCCCACCTGCAACTCATTCACTTTATCATCACAGCCAAGCCATCCTTAGTAGTGACACAATAGACCGCCTCCAACAAATTCATTGTCCTACCTTAGTTATGGTTGGTAAACAAGATATTCTCACTCCGCTAAAGTTTTCCCAGCAACTTGCTCAAGGTATTCCCAATGCTGAACTTGTAGTCATCGAACGTGGTGGTCACGGCTTCTTGATTGAGTCGCCGGATGCTGTGGTTGCAGCCATGCTCAATTTCCTGGGGAAGTTGAAGCCAGCTTATAGCAATTTTTGATTCTTAAGAGAATTTTTCAAAGCCTCCACCGCCAGGAGTTTCTATCACAAAAACATCCCCAGTTTTCATCTCTACTGTTGCCGTGCTGTCTAAATTTTCTTCCATTCCATTCTGACGTTGTATCCAGTTTCGTCCTACTTTTCCTGCTTCCCCACCATTCAATCCAAAGGGAGGAACAAGCCGATGACCAGAGAGAATATTAGCTGTCATCGGTTCAAGAAATCGAATGCGGCGGACAACTCCATTACCACCCGAATATTTTCCTTTGCCACCGCTATCGAGACGAAGACTAAAGCTTTCTAAAAGTACAGGATAACGGGTTTCTAAAACTTCTGGATCGGTCAAACGGGAGTTAGTCATGTGAGAATGAACACCATCAGTACCATCAAAATCAATCCCCGCCCCAGAGCCACCGCAGATAGTTTCATAATATTGATACTGCTCATTACCAAAAGTAAAATTATTCATCGTTCCTTGAGAAGCAGCCATAACACCCAAAGCGCCATATAAAGCATCGACAATAGTTTGAGAAGTCTCTACATTACCTGCAACTACTGCGGCTGGATAGGTTGGGTTGAGCATACAGCCAACCGGGATAATAATTTCTAGAGGATTAAGACACCCAGCATTGAGAGGAATATTATCATCAACTAAAGTACGGAAGACATATAAGACTGCTGCTTGAGTTACAGCTTTGGGAGCATTAAAATTACTATTTAGTTGTAGAGAAGTCCCAGTAAAATCAATAGTAGCACTGCGGTTTTCTGGGTGAATCGTCACTTTAACTTTAATTTGTGCATTATTATCCATTTTATAAGTAAATAAGCCATCCTTGAGAACTGCGATCGCACGTCTAACAGACTCCTCAGCATTAGCTTGTACAAATGTCATATAAGCTTGAACAGTCTCAATCCCGTATTGTAAAACCATTTTACAAAGTTCTTGAACTCCCCGTTCATTTGCAGCAATTTTGGCTTTAAAATCAGCGATATTTTGATCGGGGTTACGAGCAGGATAAGTATGATTTGCAAGGTGCTGTCTGACTGCGGTTTCTCGAAAATTTCCCTCTTCAACCAAGAGAAAATTATCAAAAAGAATTCCTTCTTCTTCCACTGTGGTACTGTGTGGAGGCATAGAACCGGGAGTAATTCCACCGATATCTGCTTGATGTCCGCGAGAAGCAACAAAAAATAGGGGGGTAGGGAATAAAGTATTTTCACTATTTTCCAAAAAAACAGGGGTAATTGCAGTGACATCAGGAAGGTGTGTACCGCCGTTATAGGGGTTATTAGATAGATAGACATTTCCCAGTTTTAGGGTGTCGCCTTTATCATTAATTAAACTGCGGACACTTTCACTCATTGAGCCTAAATGTACGGGTATATGGGGAGCATTTGCTACTAATAATCCCGATGAATTAAAAATAGCACAAGAAAAATCCAGCCTCTCTTTGATATTCACTGATGTCGCTGTATTTTGTAACACAATTCCCATTTGTTCGGCGATAAATTGATAGAGATTTCTGAATATTTCTAAGCGGATAGGATCGGGTTGAGTTGTTGTGTACATTTATAATTCCTTAGAAAATTGTGTAGTAATCGCTTAAGCGCTTTTTTAAACACTTCAGTATTTACTACTAGCTTTCACTATCTATTTGGACGGGAGCGAAATGTGCAAAATTTCCCCTATTGTAGATAATCCGGCGTGGGTGTAAATTCGCTCTTACTCTTGATGTGTATTTGCTCCGTATCACGTTGCTGTTTTACTGCGAGGCGCATATATGACTGAATGTGAGAGTCCATGAATGGATAGCCTTTTGATTGTAAAACCGTATTGAGCTTAGTCTAGCGAGAGTTAGCATTTTCCAGCACAACAGCCTGTTTATAGACGCTGTAAAATTAGATGATTGTGTTTAGTTAATCTCGCCTGCCAGTTAGGCTCAACTACAATTGTGCTAATTTTTTCGATAATAATCGCAGGCCCATTAATACTATCTTCTGGTTGTAAATCTTCCCTTCGATAAACAGGAGCATTATGCCATCTATCAGCAGTAAACATCTTGACTGTCTCAACAGATACAGGGACTTCATCTAAAGAACGGGTACGAATAATTAAAGGTTCTTCGGGAGTATCCATTCTTTGAATTACTTCCACTGAAACAGATTCGACAATTAAGTTTTTATCTAATTGAATGAAACCATAGCGAAATTGATGCTCAGTTTCAAATTGTTGTCGCATTCCTGCTACTTCATCGGCAAAATTAACAGTCAAGATGGAGTTAGTACCCTCGTATTTTAAGTTAGCTTTTCGGATTAATTCTACTTGAATTGGTATTTCATCTATTTCACTTCTAGCTTGAGTTTCTAAATATTCCATTAACTGCTGTAATTTAGGGATTAATGCTTGAGTTAAAGGTTGTTCAACTCCTCCTTCTCTAATTGCCCGTACATCAGCTAATCCCATTCCATAAGCAGAGAGAACTCCAGCGTAAGGATGAAGAAATATTTTTTTCATTCCTAAAGTATCGGCAACTAAACAAGCAACTTGCCCGCCTGCACCGCCAAAACAACAAAGCACATATTGGCTGACATCATAACCCCGTTGGAGACTGATTTTTTTAATTGCGTTTGCCATATTTTCCACTGCGATCGCAATAAATCCTGCGGCTACTTGTTCGGGAGTACAATCATTTAATGTAGCGGCTTGAATATCTTGGGTTAATTGTGTAAATTTTTGAATAACAAGATCTTTATCTAAAGGTAAATTGCCATCAATGCCAAAAACCGAGGGAAAATATTGTGGGTGAATTTTACCTAACATTACATTGGCATCAGTAACCGCTAATGGCCCGCCACGCCGATAACAAGCAGGGCCAGGATTTGAACCAGCAGATTTAGGGCCGACACGATAACTAGAACCATCAAAAAAGAGAACTGAACCACCACCAGCAGCAATGGTATTAATTGCTAATACAGGAACTCGCATTCGCGCCCCAGCAATTTCCGAATCTAGTTGTCGTTCATACTCTCCTTTAAAGTGGGCAACATCTGTACTTGTCCCTCCCATATCAAAGGTAATAACTAACTCAAAACCTGCCCTTTTACTAGTTTGAACTGCGCCAACAATACCGCCAGCCGGGCCGCTTAAAATACTATCTTTGCCTTGAAATTGTTCAGCTGCAACTAAACCCCCGTTAGATTTCATAAACATTAATTTGACGTTGGGTAACTGATTCGCTACTTGGTTAACGTAGCGACGCAGAATAGGAGTTAGATAAGCATCGACTACTGTTGTATCTCCCCGGCTAACCAACTTCATCAAAGGACTAACTCGATGGGATACAGATATTTGAGTAAAGCCGATTTCTTGGGCAAGCTGGGCTATTTGTTGTTCGTGTTTAGGATAGCGATCGCTGTGCATAAAAACAATAGCACAACTCCGAATTCCTGTATGGTAAACTGCTTGTAAGTCATCTTTAGCTTGTTCAATATTTATCGGTATTAATTCATTGCCATGAGCATCATAACGTTCATCAATCTCAATCACCTGCTCATAAAGCATCGTTGGTAAAATTATATGACGGGCAAAGATGTTAGGACGGTTTTGGTAGCCAATTCGCAGCGCATCTTGAAATCCTTTGGTGATGAGAAGAACAACCCTGTCTCCCTTTCTTTCTAACAGTGCATTTGTTGCTACTGTTGTCCCCATTTTTACCACTTCTATCACTTCAGTAGGAATAGGTTCGTTGCTAGCAATACCCATGATATCTCGAATACCTTGGATAGCTGCATCTTGATATTGTTCGGGATTTTCTGAAAGTATTTTGTAGACTATAATCCATTCCTGATTAGGTAGAGGGACAATTAAAAAACGCTCAGGATGTTTTGAAAGTCTATCGATAATTGCTTGATTATTCGTAACAGCAACAATATCTGTGAATGTACCACCACGGTCAGCAAAAACCTTCAACATTACTCTGTTTCCTGTATAATCATGAAAAATTACGAAATAGCTCTAAGAGGATGTTTGAAAAGTCGTGATTGATGTATCAAATATTTTTTACCCCTCCCTAACCCTCCCCGTATGTATTGGGGAGGGAACCGGATTTTTCTTGTTTCCCCCCTTTACAAGGGGGGACTAAGGGGGGTGATTAAAATCACAGTCAAACACTTTTCAAACATCCTCTAATATCCGTTGTCAATTAATATTCATCTACAAATTGAGGATGAACCCAGAGAAATTCGCGGCGTTTGTTTTGTACCCGCACTAAACCACCAAAACTAGGATCTTTTTCTTTCAATAAGGCGTGTAATTCTCGCAAAATCGAGCCTTGAGCGCGGATTGCATCGCCTTCTAAGAATGAGGCATCGCTCTTGGACTTTCCAGCCAAAGCCATATCACTTCCCTTCAAAGTAGACTCGATGCTTTTCTGTCCTAAATCGAGTTGTTCTTCAATGGCTTTGTAGGTGGTATCATCTAGTATAAATTTAGTTGCCGAACCTGCCACAGGTAAGACTAAGCTCAAAGTTCCAGTCAAAATTCTGAGATAGGGGACTGCCTTGGTGAACCACTCACGCGGCAAGTCTAATTCATAGACTCCCTTTTTCTTGTCGTTGGGATTTAAGGCTGGAAGTGGCTGACGTGCGTGTTCGCACCAGAGGGTGAGTTGAAACTTCGCACTAATCCATTTGGGGCGATCGAAAAATTTCGGATCGATAGGCTTAAAACTGAACAGGCGCGGGCCGTCTTTTGCTTCATCGGTGAGCATCTGCATTAGTTCTGCAAACTGCTGATCGACTTGGCTTAAAATGGTGCGTTGCTCCTGAGATAATACCTGAAAGCGTGCTTGATCTAGGCGATCGTACATAACCAAATCTTGGCGGATGACGTTTAACTCGTCTTTCACAATGTCTCGGAACTGCTCAATGCCAATTTCTTGGGATGGGGGTTGAGCAGTTGGCGCGTTATTCAGCAATTGATCGATGTTTTGCCATTCGCCACACCCGGAAATGGGACACGGGAATTCATGGCGATTTTTCTTTTTGCTTTCAATTAGTTTTTGTACCTCAAACAGTCCGTTTCCAGGGGCATTCATACCGCAAGTTTCAATGCAGGGAACCATCACGTTACAACGCAATCCTTCCCAGAAATTCTCGACTAGCCATTTAATCTCTTCTGTAAGATAGGACAGAAACCTTTCAGGATAAGCTGCCCGCACCGTGATTTTTACATCAGTGCCAACATACTCCAGCAATGCCCGACCGTTGTAGTCATTGTCCAGCATTAAGCCCCGTTGCCAATGGATGCTGTTTTCGTAATTCGCCCGTCCCAGTGAGTATTTGTGCAACCGAACAATCAACTGGTAAAACAATCCTTCTGCAACTGCAAACTGTCCGCGACTGTCCACAATGCGGCAGATTTGTATCTGTTGTCTGTCTCCAGTTTCCGGTTGCTCTCCCCAATTGGGCAATGGCTCTGGGCGTGTGTCGGGAACGAGTTGAGCAATGAGGCTGGTATTACTAGGTTCTGACGGATCGAATACCACTTTGTAGGATAAATCAAAGCGTTCCATCAATCGCAGAAAGACCGGATGGAGTTTTTTCGGGTAGCCTTCTTCTCCTGCAAATGGCGGATGGCTCCACAACTGGCTGAGATGCTGAAATTCTACCAAACCGTTGCGTTTGCGTGTCGTTTCATCATCCAGCACGAAGCTGATCGCCTTTGCCAGCCAGTCGGGTTTGAGGATGACGATATCGCGCAGTGTTAGGTCGTAATGGTAATGGATGAAATGCCCTAGTGTATGGGAGATGCGAAGGAACAGTTCTGCTTGCTTTTCATCGATTCCTTGTTCAGCGCAGATGGCAATAACATCATTGTAGGGGAGATAGGCTTTGTCACTTGTCTGCAAGGTTTCCCGCACTCGCTGCCACTTTGCTGGAACGGAACGCCCCATTTCGGGAAGAGATGCGGCAACACGAGCAATAGTATCTTTTAATTCTGCAAGACCAGTGCAATGCGTCGTATCCTGGTTGGGTTTGCTGTCTACATGGAAGAAATCGATTACCGTATCTTTGCCGAATTGATCGAGAATTTTTTGTCTGTTAATGTCTGGTTGTCGCTGTCCGGGGCCGCCGTGGGTTGCAACTACTAACACTTTTGCATCCGGTTCCCGATTTTTGATCAGCGTAATCCACTCTTGGACAAAGCCTTGTTGGGGGCCTTCTCGTGGTTTCCAGATAACGAGATACACGGCTGGCGCACTGAAAAACAATTGGTGCGTTGATCGATAAACCCGTTGACCGCCAAAATCCCAAGCATTAAGTGATATCTCTGTACCATTGTTGGGATCGGTGACAATTACAGGCTTAATCTCAATCCCGTGAGTTGTGGGGCGACCATCCACCCATTCATCCCCCCGCAATGCTCCTAACAGACAACTCTTACCCACTTTACCCTCGCCAATTAGGATCAGTTTGGCTTCATTCAGAGTTATCTGTGCTTCTGCCTTTGCCCGCAGGTATTGCAAAACAGTTTCTGTGCCTTGTTCGTAAGCAGCTGCAAGGTCAGGGTTAAGAGGGTTGTTGTTGAGCAAAAGAATTTCCAACTGAGTCAGGGATGCGATCGCTTCTGGCAGTTCGGTCAGTTGGTTGTAGGAGAGATCAAACCCTTGCAACTGAGTCAGGGATGTGATTGCTTCTGGCAGTTCGGTCAGTTGATTTTTGTCGAGGGCAAGCGTTTGTAACTGGGTCAGGGATGCGATCACCTTTGGCAGTTGGGTCAGTCGGTTCATGGA